>CALCFH010000150.1 GCA_937900215.1 uncultured Cryomorphaceae bacterium | reverse complement strand
CACCTACCAGCAAACTGCCCAAAAGACCTGGGCCTGCGGTAAAGGCAATAGCATCTAAATCTTTCGGCCCTAGATTTGCTACTTTTAAGGCGTGATCTACAACAGGCCAAATACTGCGTTGATGTTGCCTAGAAGCCAATTCAGGCACAACGCCTCCATAGTTAGCATGTACATCTTGGCTTGCCATACTGTTTGCCAAAATGCTGTTGTTTTTCAAAACTGCAGCAGAAGTGTCATCGCAAGAAGACTCGATAGCTAATATGAAGAGTTCTTTTTTCAAATCAATGCAAAGTTAATGGCCCTACCTATTAGAAGATTCTTTAGATGGGTGAAAAGAATGATATTCCTCGTTCTGGCTGGCCTTTTAATTTTAACCCTTCTTTTTCTAATTCCTGGCGTTCAGACTCGTTCAGCTCGCTTCATAGCCGAAAAAGTGTCTGATGCAACGGATCTCGATTTGGGTTTGGGGACTTTCCGCTATAGTTTTCCAAATAAATTTCAATTCGGAAAAGTGTGGGTAAAAGATGCTGTTGGAGATACCGTATTGTTTGTCCATAAACTGAAAACTACTGTGGCCTACGTGAGCAAAGACTTTAGTCGGCTCTCCTTCGGAAATACCTCCTTAATTAAGCCAAAACTCTATCTCCAAACCCAACCAGGAGATTCAATGAATGGATTTGAACGCTTTCTGCAATCTTTCTCCTCCGATAAACCTGTAAAAGCCAAAAGTCCTTTTCAGTTAACAGTCAATACGGTTCTTATTGATGAGATGAAGTTTAGTAAATGGTGGACAGATTGTGATTCTTGCTTCTCAATGCATTGGAAGAATGGAAAGCTAACAGCCAAAGATTTATTTATCTCAGGAGATAGTATTGGTGTTAAGTTGAATAATATATCCTATCAGAATCCATCTCGATTTGCCTTAGATCATCTTGAAGCAGAGGCGTATTTTACCCCTCGAAGTTCTGGATTGAAAAACTTATTACTTCAAACTCCAAAGAATAGAATTGAGGGAAATATTTTGCTCGATTACAATTCAATGGCAGACTTTAAGGAATTTGCCAGTAAGGTGAATATGGATGTTGATCTCAGGGAGAGCACTGTAGATCTGAGTGAATTGCACACCTACTTTGATGTAGTTCCCAATCTTCCATCCATTAGAACAAATTTGAAGTTTAAAGGAAGGCTAAATGCCCTAGAGGTGGAGAATATGTATGCTGAATTTCTAGAAAGTATTTTGGAAATACAAGGAAGTATTACTGGATTAGGTGAGACGAAGGACATTGTTTTTGACATGGAAGTATCTGAAATAAAGACGGATGGAAAATCTCTTCAAGAACTAGTTAGCGTTTTCTCTCAAGTTAAATTGCCTAATCTTCTCCTCAATTTAGACGAATTGTATGTGAAAGGTCACTACAAAGGAACACCCACACAATTTGATTATTTGGGTGCAGTCAATAGTGATTTTGGTAAGGTTTCTCTAGACGTTCATGCAGATCTAGCAAGAAGCGATGCTACTACCGTTTTAAGAGGAAGGGTCATTACCAATGGGTTTAAACTGGGAGCACTTTCTCAGGTGAAAGATCTCAATAAGCTTACTGGAAATTTATTTATTGATCTGACGCTTGGGGGAAAAGGGGGGATGGAAGCTTCGGCAAACGGAATAATAGACCTTTTTGATTACAATGGCTATGGTTTTTCAGGTATTCGGATAGACGGCGGAGTGAAGGACGATCAGTTTTCAGGAGAATTGAGTATTAAGGATCCACTTCTTGATTTTGATTTTTCGGGATTGGCTGAGTTGAATTCGGATTCCGGAGAATATAAATTTCATGCCGACTTGGCTAAATTAGATTTAGCGGCATTGGGCTATGTTAAAGATTCGGTTGCGATACTGTCTACCAAAATTGATATGAATGCCAGAGGGGTAATCCCAACCAATTGGAATGGGGAAATTCGAATTACAGAAACCTTATTCGAAGAGTATTATAAGCTACACTTCTTTGATGAAATCATTCTTAATACCCATCAATCAGATACGGGTTCTAGTTTCTCATTGAGTTCAGACTTAATTTTAGCCAACATAAAAGGGATGTACTCCCTTGCTGATTTGCCATCCTTTATGAAAGCGTATTTCGATAGATATACGGGTAAACCTAGGGCAGATACTTCTTCAGTTGGCAATTTCACCTTCGACATAAGCATCAACAATGCCGAATTGCTGACAGAAACTTTTCTTCCGGCCTTGAGAATAGAGCCCGGCACCCAATTGAAAGGAAATTACATTAAAAAAGAAGATAAACTTAGAGGCGAACTTCTAATGGGTTATTTGGGATATCAGGAATACAAGGCTGAAAACATTGATTTTCAAATCGGCAATTATGAGAATAAACCGGGTGCTAGACTGCGAATTGCCAAACTCTCGAACGAAGATTCTAGTGTAGATTCTATTCAATTAATAGTTTTGCCTGGAATGGATTCTTTACGCATGAGACTCAATGCGATGTGGGTAGATACTGCTACCTATTCCATTGAACTCAACGCAGCCTTTACTAGGCCAGATAGCGCTAGCCTGGTTTTCGCTTTGAAAAATTCGAGTATTAATTTGCCAGGTCATATCATTCAAGGTATGAAGGGTGGAAGTGTTTCCATTCGAGATAAGAATATTCAGCTAAAGGATGTGAAATTCTTGGCCGATGGAGAACTAATTGAAATGGATGGATTCATCAGCGAAGACCCCAATGATGCGCTGGAAATTAAAATCGCCGGCTTAAATTTAGATATCCTTTCACCTTTTTTAGCTCGCTATAAAACACAGCTTAAAGGAGTTTTAAGCGGAAGAATTAGAGCCAGTCAGCTGTTTAAAACACCAAGAATTGATAGTGACTTATCCGCTCCTATTTTTGAGTTCAATGATTCAAAATTGGGAAGACTATCCTTGAAAACCGATTGGGAAACCGAGTCGAAGAAAATATCTATAGATGCATCTTTGATGCTAGGTGAGTTGAAAACAGTGCATTTAACCGGATTGATAAATACCAAATCTACTGTGGCTGATCTTTCACTTGAATTGAATAGATACAGATTGAGCACCATAAATCCATATGTAGAAGGCATTTTTGAGAATCTACGGGGTTTTGCAGATGGAATGATATCGGTAAAAGGTGAACTCTCCAACCCCAATATCGAAGGAGATATCCAA
>CALCFH010000149.1 GCA_937900215.1 uncultured Cryomorphaceae bacterium | reverse complement strand
GGGGCTTTTGCTGGATGGGATCTGGCACATGCCGCCGGCAACCTTCCCTTACAGTTGCATAATTGGGATGTAGACTGCGCCGCTTGGTGCAGTTATAAGTATTTAAACAGCGGTCCTGGCAGCGTAAGCGGAATTTTCATCCACGAAAAACACCACGGTTTAAAAGATATTCCGCGCTTTGAAGGTTGGTGGGGACACGATAGCGAAAGCAGGTTTAAAATGCCCGATCACTTCCAACCCATGCCTACCGCAGAGGCCTGGCAATTGAGCAATGCACCTGTTTTGAGCATGGCGGCTCATAGAGCCTCTTTGGATTTATTCGATAAAACATCCATGCAAGAGCTGCGCTCCAAATCCCTCAAATTGACGGCCTATCTGGAGGAAATATTGAATGAGATTGGAAAGAAGTATCAAACAGATTGGAAGATTTTAACGCCTTCTGAACCAGAGCAAAGAGGTTGTCAGTTGTCTTTACTCTTACCAAAGAAAGGAAGAGCACTTTTCGACTACCTACAATCCAATGGCGTAACGGCAGATTGGCGAGAGCCCGATGTAATTCGCATGGCTCCGGTTCCTATGTATAACTCATTGGGCGATCTAAATCGTCTCAAGAAAATAATAATCGAATTTTATGAAACCCACTAAAGACATTGTAATTGCTGGAGCTGGCTTGGTTGGCTCACTTCTGAGTATTTACCTAGCGAAGAAGGGGCATAGCGTTCGAGTTTTCGAAAGGCGTGCAGATTCTAGAAAGGCAAGTATATATCAAGGTAGATCCATCAATTTGGCCTTGTCCAACAGAGGTTGGCGCGCTCTCGAGGGAGTGGGTGTAGCGGAAGACATCAAGAGAATTTCCATTCCTATGTACCGCAGGGTTATGCACGATGCAAAGGGAAATTTGTCTTACCAGCCGTATGGCAAAGATGGAGAGGCCATCTATTCGGTTTCAAGAGCTCTATTGAACCAAAAGTTACTAGATATAGCTGAAGAAATGCCCAAGGTTTCTCTGCAGTTTGAAAGAAAATGTGTTGGCGTAGATTTGGAGGCTGCCAAGTTGGAATTGGAAGATCCAAACGGACTAAGAACGGAGGTGCAAGCCGATTTTGTATTTGGATCGGACGGGGCCTTTTCGGCCGTTCGCAGTGCTATGGAACGAACCGATCGCTTTAATTATCAGCAAGAATATATTGAGCATGGCTACAAGGAATTGAGTATTCCTGCTGGTCCCGATGGAAGTTTCTTAATGGAAAAAGAGGCTTTACACATTTGGCCAAGAGGCGATTATATGCTCATTGCCCTTCCCAATCCAGATGGCACCTTTACTTGCACTTTGTTTTTCCCCTATGAAGGAAATCCCTCTTTTTCTAGCTTAAAGACCTTGGCTGAAGCCCGTACATTCTTTGAAGAGGTATTCCCAGATGCATTGGCGCTCATGCCTGATTTTGAAGAAGA
>CALCFH010000148.1 GCA_937900215.1 uncultured Cryomorphaceae bacterium | reverse complement strand
ATACGGATGAGTGAATCATCAGAATCAAATAGTAGTTTAGATAACTCTTTGGCTAACTGCGTTTTACCCACTCCTGTTTGACCTAAAAATATAAAGCTTCCAATGGGCTTTCCTGGATCCTTTAATCCAGCTCTATTGCGTTGAATGGCTTTAACAATTTTATCCACAGCTGAAGCCTGACCAATGATACTTTTCTTCAAATCATCCGACATTCTAGAAAGCTTAGTACTTTCACCCTGCGCTATTCTTCTCACTGGAATACCAGTCATCATGGCAACCACATCGGCAACGTGATCTTCATTTACAATTTCCTTGTTCTTTTTTACCTCTGCCTCCCATTCTAACTGTGCTTTTTCAAGCTCAGACTCAATGTTTTTCTCATCGTCTCTAAGCTTAGCAGCCTCTTCATAGCGCTGTTTGCGTACTACCAATACTTTGTCTTCTCGAATTTTCTCGAGTTTGGCCTCAAGTTCAATAATCCTTTGAGGTACTTTTATTGAGGTTATATGAACCCTAGAACCTGCTTCATCCAATGCATCTATAGCCTTGTCTGGCAAATAACGATCTGTAATGTATCTATCCGTAAGGCGAACACAAGCTTCAATAGCTTCTTCTGTGTACAAGACATTGTGGTGGTCTTCGTACTTCTCTTTAATATTATTCAGTATTTGAACGGTTTCATCTACAGTAGTAGGCTCTACCATCACTTTTTGAAAACGACGTTCCAGCGCTCCGTCCTTTTCTATATACTGCCTATATTCATCTAGAGTAGTGGCACCTATACATTGTATTTCACCTCTTGCCAATGCAGGTTTAAACATATTGCTCGCATCTAAAGAGCCCGTTGCGCCTCCTGCACCAACAATGGTATGAAGTTCATCTATGAATAAAATAATATCGTCATTCTTTTCGAGTTCATTCATCAAAGCCTTCATTCGCTCTTCAAATTGACCGCGGTATTTTGTGCCTGCAACCAAAGATGCTAGATCTAGAGTAACTACTCTTTTATCGAATAAAACTCTAGAAACTTTTCGTTTTATGATTCTTAGCGCTAATCCTTCTGCAATAGCAGATTTACCCACACCGGGTTCACCTATTAACAAGGGATTGTTCTTTTTTCTTCTAGATAGAATCTGGGAAACCCTTTCAATCTCTTTTTCTCTACCAACTACTGGATCTAATTTTCCTTCTTCTGC
>CALCFH010000147.1 GCA_937900215.1 uncultured Cryomorphaceae bacterium | reverse complement strand
CTTTTAAGGCGGGTCCAAATGCCTCCATTTTGCCCTATACCAAGGTGACCTACTTTGAGGATATGACGGTTTATAAATGCTTGTTTTAGTTAGATAATCCCCTCGTAAACAGCGAGAATAGACTCCACCTCTTTCTCCCAGCTCAGTTCTCTTGAGGCCTTCTTTAGTCCTTCTCGGTATTTTTCTGTGCCTTCCTCTTTCATTTTAAGAACTGCAGTAGAGATATCCTCTACCGAATGACTCTTAATTAGCTGTCCAAGATTCCATCCCTCTACAACCTGAGCCACTTCAATTAAATTGCTCGCCAATATTGGCCTGCCCATTCGTATGTAATCGAATAATTTGTTTGGTAGGCTGAATCTATAGTTTATGTTGGTGTCTTTATCTAGACTCAAGCCAACATCTGCCATAGCCGTAAAACGCAACATCTGCTCATAGGGAACGGGGTCAATAAACTGAATTCTACAGTATAGATTGGTATCCTCCGATTTTTTCTTTAGAGCTGGAACCACATCGCCCTTGCCAACAATAATGAGCTTTATTTCATAAGGTAATGTTTTCATAGCTTCCAGAAACTCTTCCATGCCACGGTCTACATTAATGCCTGTTCCTTGATTGATGAATATAAAATCAGTTGGCTGCCAGCCAAACTTTTTTCGATCCTCCGCTTCAGGAAGATCACTTGTTCTGGTTGGAATATTGCGTACTACCACTGGCCTAAGGCCGTAGTCAGATTCATAAAGGTTTGCAATGCTTTCATTTACAGTAAAGACATGCTGCAAGCGCGGAAAGATAGAAGATTCAATTTTTTTCCAAATCCATTTAACAAGGACTTTGTTTTGAATTTCTGGAACACCTAAAAAATACTCATGTGTATCGTAGATCAGCGGAATGGAGCGCAGCTTACTCACTAAAAAATTGGGGAGCAAAGTATCTAAGTCGTTGCTATGTAGAATATGCGATTTTGAAAGAAAGAGAAATAAGAAAAGGCGAAGATTCATCTCTGCATAAAAAAGAGGCCCACGATTAAACCAGAGTTTCAATCGTTTGGTTTCATAGCTTCTTTGCAATGGGGCGCTGTTGGGCAGCAGTCTTCCAACTAGACAAACAGACCAGCCCATGGCAGCAAGGCTAGTGCACATTTTATGAACCCGTTGATCATTGCTGAGATCATTTGTTACGGATATGGTTATTCGTCCATTCATCCCTTAATTTTGAGGCAATTTATCAAAATGGGCATTCCACCAATAAAACTATCGGATTACGATTATCCATTGAGCGATTCAAAGATCGCCTATACGCCATCAATAGAACGAAGTAAGTCTAAATTGCTTGTCTTTTCAAATGGAAAATGTATAGATTCACAATTCAATGAGATCTCAGATCATTTGCCAAGCCAAAGCGCATTGTACTTCAATAATACCCAAGTAGTTCATGCCCGGCTATTGTTTCCTTTTGGAAACTATGCAATAGAGATTTTTTGCCTGGAAGGGCCAGATGGAAGTAGTTTAGAAAGTGTACTTCAAGTCAAGAATCAAGTGCAATTGGGTTGTTTTGTTGGAAGGGCAAAAAAATGGAAGCAAGGTCTTTTGGAGCAGAACTTTTCGCTAGAATCCAAAGGAGCCATTCGTCTAACAGCCGAAAAGCTATCCAATCTCAATGGCCTTTTTCAAATACGATTAAAGTGGGAAGGGAGCCTTAGTCTTTCAGAGATTTTAGAATATGCAGGCCATGTGCCTCTTCCGCCTTACATACGCAGAAGCGACGAAAGCGCCGACAAGAATCGGTATCAAACAGTGTATGCAGAACAAAAAGGCTCTGTTGCTGCGCCGACAGCAGGCTTGCACTTTGATACGCCTGTTTTAGACGGATTAGATAATCTCGGAATTCAAAGGAGAAAAGTTACTCTGCACGTGGGTGCGGGTACCTTTAAGCCGGTAGAGGCACAAACAGCAGACCAGCATCCAATGCACAAAGAAGAAATACGCATTTCTTTGGACGAGTTGAGGTGGCTACACTCTTCAGACAGGATGATTGGTGCGGTAGGAACAACCTCCATGCGCACGCTGGAAAGCCTGTACTGGCTCGGAATGAGGGCCATTCTATCCCCTTCTGAAAGAGATCAAACGCTTGAATCAGATTATCCTTATAGAGGTTTAGAGCTCTTAGACTCCAAACGCTGTATCCAAGCGCTAATTCAAGAGTGCGAAGAGAAAGGCTGGTGTGAATACAGAAGCTTTACGCAACTTTTCATTGTACCGGGCTATGGATTTCAATTGGTAGATTACCTCATCACCAATTTTCATCAACCTAAAAGTACTTTATTGCTTTTAGTCGCTGCCTTTATTGGAGAAAATTGGCGAGACGTTTATCAACATGCCTTAGACAATGCGTATCGGTTTCTGAGTTATGGCGACGCACAACTTTATTTTAGACAATCCATATGAGAATCTTTTTCTGTTTAGCACTTCTATTTTTTGGATCTCACTTTCTATTGTCTGCACAATCGCAACCGAAAGAAACCATTAAGGCCACTCTTTCACGAGAGGTAGATGAAACGTCTGGCTTGGTATTGCTAAAGAATGGAAGGCTCATCAGTATTAACGATGGAGGGTCGTTACCTCGTTTGTACTTCTTAGATTCTATTTCAGGAAAAATAGTGCATCGTCAAGATGTATTGAATGCCACAAATGTGGATTGGGAAGAGTTGACTTTAGACCAAGATGGGAATGTATTTATTGGGGATTTTGGAAATAATTTCAATTGGCGGAAAGACTTGTGCATCTATAAAATAAAAGCATCGGATTTAGGTAAGAAGACCGCAGTGGCTGAGAAGATAGAATTTCACTACTCCAATCAAAATTCCTTCCCACCAAATCCAAGAAAGTGGAATTTCGATATGGAGGCAATGGTACATGTTAAGGGGAAATTGTATTTATTCAGCAAGAACCGTTGCAGGCCATTTACGGGATACACCTACGTTTATGAGCTTGAAGATCAGGCGGGTTCTCATACTGCGGACTTGATAGATAGTCTTCTGTTAGGAGATAGTTGGAGAGAAGAATTTTGGATCTCTGGGGCAAGCTATTCTGCCTCTGAGAAAAAATTAATGCTGTTGAGTTATCATGCTGGTTTTCTATTTGAGAATTGGGAGGGAGGAAAGATTTCGAAGAGTGAGATGAAGTTCTACCGTACAGCCAATCTAAGACAAAGGGAAGCCATTGTTTTTGATGGAAGTAGGTATCTCATCTCAGAGGAAGGGGCGGTTCAATACCGCAGTCATTTACTCGAGTGGAGATTAGATGAAGACACTCTTCTTCTGGTGAACCAAGATTTTGAAAAGGAGCTAAGAATTAGAGGCTATAGTGCAGAGGGAGGTTTATTTGCCTACGAGATATTCAATCAAATAGGCAAGCGGATTGCTTTCAGTCAAGAGAAAGAAATGGTTCAGGGTCGTTTTATGCGCAGAATAGACATAGGCAGTTTACCCTACGGACCCTATGTGCTTTCGGTTCAATGTGGGGAGTTCAAACGGGCTTTTCGTTTTGAAAAAAAACGCAATCAATCTAAATTAATAGACAAGCCTGCTCCAGAAGGAATAAAATAAGTATCTATTTTCCATGGCTTTATAGCGAGTCGTCCGAGAAAATGCCCTAGAATCATTCCGGCTACTACATCAGATAAGTGGTGTCTTCCGTTGTAAACGCGTTCAAAAGAAACGGCACCGGCTATTCCGTAGCTAACCCAAGGAAGCCATTCAATTTCAGGATAAGAGAGGCTCAAGACCGTAGCAACTGAAGTTATGTAAGTTGCATGACCAGAAGGGAAAAAGTTGCTTTCACCCAAAGGCTTCTCGTATTCAAACCATTTCATGCCCTCTTGCTGACTACTCAATGGTCCATTTCTACGAAAAGTATATTTTAAGGCATAGGCTCCCACTAAGCTAAAAGCCACCGCCCTACCCAAACAAATAGAAGTTTGCGCAGCTCTTTGATCTTTGGCAATGAGAGAATAGCCATAAAATCCCATGCTAAATCCCAAGGTGTAATAGGTGCCGAAAGGTTGGACATATCTGTCTAAGGCAGGCGAAAAAAGATCCGGTCCTCGCAGTTCTTGTACGCTCTCATCTAAAGAAAAAGCGAAGAGTAAGGCGGCAGAGCCTCCCATTACAAAGGCAGGGATATAGTCGTTAGATATCTCTTTCTGAGCATGTAAATTCATGCTCAGCAGTGGAAAAAAGAGCAAATACTTTTTCCAATATAAAAGTTCTTTCATGGCAGTTTCAAAATGGTATTTTTGGCTCAATAAAAAAAGGCAATGCTCCCTCTGAAGTCAGACGAAATACAGGTTTTTTTAAAGGGCCTAAAGCTAAATTTTTCTCTAGATTTCACGGAATATTCTGAAGCTTCAGTTCATAGAAGGCTTTCTAGGGTTTGCGAGCAATTGGAATGCGATGATTTAGAAGAATTAACTCAGAGATTAGAGAGTGATACAAATCTATTGATTGAGTTTCTAGATCAATTTACGGTGAATGTAACAGAGATGTTTCGTGATCCCTTCTTTTTTCAGAAATTATTGCCTTTTCTCGAATTAGAGGTAAAAAAAGACTATTGTATTTGGTACCCAGGCTGTGCTTCAGGCGAAGAAATCTTGAGCTTAGCCATTCTTCTTCATCGAGTAAAAAAATTGAATTATTGCAAGTTCACAGGAACAGATTTGAACGAAAAGGTGCTGGAACGAGCTACCAAGAAATGGGTTAAGCGCAGACATATAGCGGATTATCAAAGAGCATTTAGTCAAGTTACAGGCGATTTTGACCTACTTCAATACTTTGAAGACGACCATAGTCAAGAACTGCGACTAAAGAAATTTGTGGAATTGAAGGCGGACTATGAAGTGCACGATCTAGTGAGTTTGTATTGGGAAAAAGGTCCGTTTGACCTTATCGTTTGCAGAAATGTGCTCATTTACTTCAATAAGGAGTTGCAAGATAAAGTCTTCAGCTTCCTGATAGATAAGCTAAAGATTGGAGGCGTTATTGCCTTCGGAAGCAGGGAGTCGGTCTTCTTCTGTAAGAGTTATAATCAGCTGGAAGTTCTCGATAGGGATGCTAGAATATTTAGAAAAATTGGTTAACAAGATTGTCATTGGGGCCTCGGCAGGAGGCATTGCTGCGATTCGCACCATCTTGTCTGGCCTAACCGTTTTAAATTCGTGCAGTCTAATTATAGTTCTGCATAGAATGAAGAATGTCGAGAGTCAACTGCATGAATTATTTCAGAGATTTACAACTATTCCCATTTTAGAGGTAAGTGATAAAATGAAATTAGAAATGGGTAAGATCTATATCGCTCCAGCAAATTACCATCTGCTCTTTGAGAAAGAAGGGAGCTTTTGCCTTGAGGCAGATTACAGAGTTAACCATAGCAGACCTTCAATAGATGTTAGTTTTGAAAGTGCTGCATTGGCTTTCGGTTCCTCTGTTTGTGGCATTTTACTTTCAGGGGCAAATGAAGATGGGGCACATGGACTAAAACGGATTGCCAATCATGGTGGAAGTATAGTGGTGCAAGAACCTTCTGAGGCAGAATTCTCAAAAATGCCTCTCTCTGGTTTAAAGGAGAATCCAGATGGAACGATTATGACCTTAAACGAGATTATTAATTATATCCAATTCATACAATGAAGAAAACACTCTATCTACTGGCCATTTTCGCCTTTTTTAATTGTTCAACTGCGCAGAATGAGCCTTTCGAGGGCTTTGTAAATACACCAAAGAAAGCCATTCGGGTTTGCTTTTATAATGTGGAGAACTTGTTTGATACAGAAGATGATTCGCTTGTTATAGATGAAGAATTCTTGCCAGAAGCGGAAAAAGGGTGGGACGAGTTTAGATACCGTACCAAGATCACTCAAATTGCCAAGAATATCCTAGCCTTAGGAGGCAATAAAGCGCCTGCGGTAGTGGGTTTATGTGAGATTGAAAATCGTAGAGTATTGGAGGATTTGGTGAAGCATGAACTTCTTCAAAAACAAGAGTACGTAATAGTGCATTACGATAGTCCAGATGCTCGAGGCATTGATGTGGCTCTTTTGTATCGGAAAGAAGATCTGCGCCTTTTAGATTCACGTCCGTTGCGATTAAAGAATCCGTCTGATTCTAACTGGAAATCTCGCGATATACTACAGACTAAGTTTTATTCGAAGAATTTAAAAGACACTCTGTTTTTTTGGGTAAATCATTGGCCTTCAAGAAGAGGAGGAGAAGAAGCTTCACGGCCTTTGCGCTTGCTGGCTGCCAATCGCTTAAAGGCAAGCATAGATAGTATAGAGCTTTTAGGTAAGAATACGAACTTCATCATAATGGGAGATCTGAACGATGGCGTGGGAGACGCAAGCTTAGTAGATGGTCTTGCTGTTAAAGAAGCGCAGGAGGCGAAGGCTTCTGAACTAGTGGATTTAATGTCTTTACTCAGAAAAGATCTGGGAACGCACAAGTATAGAGGTGAATGGGCTTATCTAGATCATTTGGTGATAAGTCAAGCCTTATTAAGTGGCACATCTACATTGAGTTGCGATGGTGCCCAGGTTTTTAGAGCACATTGGTTGATGGAGGCAGACGAACGCTATACAGGTTCATACCCTTTCAGAACCTATTCTGGTCCGAGGTATTTAGGCGGATATAGCGATCATTTACCCATTTACTTAGATATTAAAAAGGCTAGATAAATCTGCTCTTTCATCTTAGTTTCGATGGATTGTCCATGGTGTTTTATAGCTTGTTGGTCGATCCTTTACTAGTTGAAAGTAGTCGGCAGATAAAAAATGTAGATTTCACCTGAATTTCTGTTATTTTTACCTATTCTAAATACACTCATAATGAAGAAATTCGCTATTCTAACTCTTGCAGGCTTTCTTGCGATCTCTGCCTGTAAGAAAGATGACGATAACCAAGACACAGGCAACGTAGCTGCAGATCCTATAGCTGGTTTGGTTGTTAAAAACACCAAAATGGTTTTAGTGGCCGAAAATACAGGTGCTTGGTGTCAATACTGCCCAAATGGAGCAGAAATAATGATTCAGCTTCACGGTGTTTTTGAAGATTTAGTGCCTATTTCAATACACAATAACGATCCATTGGCAACGC
>CALCFH010000146.1 GCA_937900215.1 uncultured Cryomorphaceae bacterium | reverse complement strand
ATATGAACGCCTGCATCTAAGCTAAGTAACTGAGGAATTGACCAAACGGGATAAAGAACTGCGGAGACGAGTGCTAGAAAAGAAAAAGTCTCGAAAAGAACGAACCTTGACTTCACCTCTTTATTAAATAAGCATACCCACCACAACGGCGGTGAAGAGGCTAGCCAGAGTGCCTACTAATAAAGCTAAAAAACCCAGTTCAGACAAATCCCTTCTTCTACTTGGTGCTAGGGCACCAATTCCACCAATTTGAATTCCTATTGACGCAAAATTTGAAAATCCACACAGTATGTAGGTAGCAATTACAATAGAACGTTCCTCATAAAACTTACCGGCAGTCTGCATTTCAGCCATTGAAACATAAGCCACAAATTCATTGATTACAGTCTTTTCGCCTAAAAGTTGGCCTACCTGAAGCATATCATTTGAATTCACTCCCATTAACCAAGCGATAGGCGCAAGAATAAAGCCGAGAACACTTTGCATGGTTAGGCCCTTAAAAGCCCCCCCACTCCATTCATTTATCAGTGCATTTAAGCCTGTTCTTTCACCAATGCCACTGTAAAGAATATCGTTTAATAGATAAATCAAAGCAATAAAGACGAGCAACATTACCCCCACATTCACTGCCAGTTTCAGGCCTTGTATAGTTCCGTTCGAAATTGCCTCTAATAAGTTTGAGCCTGTATCTTGGGGATCAATAGCCGCTTCTTGGTGTACCTCTCCCCTTTCAGGTAATATCATTTTTGCAGCTAGAATAGCCGCTGGAGCAGACATAACTGAAGCCGAAATAAGGTGTTTTGCGAAAAATATTTGACGCGCTTCATCCTCTCCACCTAAAAATCCGATGTAGGCTGCCAAAACACCACCCGCAATGGTTGACATGCCTCCACCCATAAGACAGAGCAACTCTGAACGAGTCATACGCTCGATATAAGGCCTTACAAGCAAAGGTGCCTCAGTTTGTCCGAGAAAAACGTTCCCAACAGCGGCTAAACTTTCAGCACCCGAAAGTCCAAATGTCTTCCGCATCCCAATTGCAAAAAAGTGAACAACCTTTTGGAGGATCCCAAAATAGAAGAAAATAGAAGTTACAGCAGAAAAGAAGACTACTGTAGGCAAAACCTGAAACGCAAAAATGAAACCAATACCTGTGGTATCTGTAACCAATGAACCAAAAAGAAATTCTGAGCCAGAAGAGGCAAAAGACAAAAGCCAAACAAAACCTCGACTCATGGATTCGAAGACATCCTTAATGAAGGATACGTGCAGAATGCTGAATGCAAGTGATATTTGTAATACTATGGACTTTATAACTAGAGCCCAAGGAATATTTCTTCTATCTCTACTGAATAACCATGTTATCAAAAGAAGAGAAAATAGACCTAACAAACCCCTAGCTACTCTATTCAACCAATATTCGAATGAATGAGACTCTGAGAGAGTAATATCTGCTAATTCTGTTAGACTAGGAGCTGAGTTAGATTGGCCGTAAGTGAGGGTACACAGAAAAAGTGATGCTATGATTACGAGTACAATCCGAGAGATTTTCATTATTTCTTTCCTCTTTTGCTAATTTCATCTCGGATCCGCGCTGCTGCTTCATAATCCTCATTTTCAACAGCTTTGTCTAATTGAATAAATAAATCTTCAATGGAAATCGTCACCTTTTGAGATGATTCCAAATGAGAATCTTTCTGAACTTGTGCCTCATTTTGAGGCTTTGAATTATCTTGATCTAAGACTACTCCCGCCTTATCAAGTATACTTAGGTAAGTGTAAACTGGACATTCAAACCGAGTTGCGATAGCAATGGCATCACTGGGTCTAACATCGAGAACCTCTTCCTTTCCATCC
>CALCFH010000145.1 GCA_937900215.1 uncultured Cryomorphaceae bacterium | reverse complement strand
CGCAAGAGGTTAAAAAGCCAAGTGTGCTTGCAAAAACAAGCATGAACAATACATTTCTTTTCATTGTAAAAATTTTTTACCAAAGTAGTTTATTTCTCTTCACATTCTTACAATGTTTGAAGAAGATTTGAGTGTTTTATCTTCTACCAATAGGGTATTCTTTCTGAATAGCTTTATGATGGGTGTACTGCTCATTGGTTTTCGTATTCAATTTCAAGTGCTTAGAGTGTATTTATAATGAACCCCCAATGACATCCGTCTGTTTCTAAGTTCACTACAATTTCAGAGACTTTAATACCACAATGCCAAAAGAAGGCGTTTTCTTTGCAAGATGCGGCACAGCTTTTTTATTTGGTTGGTTATACTTCTTTCTGGCATCGCCTATTTTGCTGGTCTGCAACTCAACGTTATGGATGTAGATTCTGCACAGTATGCTAGCATTAGCAGAGAAATGGCAGAGTCGGGGGAGTTTCTGGAAATTCAGAGCAGAGGAAAGGATTATTTAGATAAACCTCCTTTATTGTTTTGGACCGCAGCTGCAAGTTTTCAGTTGTTTGGAGTGCACAATTGGAGTTTTAAAATCATTCCTTTTCTCTTCTTATTGGCTAGCATCTATGCCACTTATCAATTGGGCAAATTGTTGAAAGATGCTACTACTGGGGCTATTGCAGCCCTAATACTCGGTAGCTGTCAGGCCTACTTCTTGTTCAGCATGGACTTGAGGACTGACACTCTGCTAACGGCTTTTGTGATCTTATCTACGCTTCAGATCTATCGATTTACTCTATACAAAAACACCATAGACTTGCTGTGGGGCGCCGTCTTCGTCGGATTGGCTATGCTTGCCAAAGGCCCCATTGGATTGATCATTCCAGCCATGGCTTTAGGTGGACATTGGCTGCTAAACAGAGAGTGGAAAAACATTTTTAAGTGGGAATGGCTTTTGGCGCTCATAGTGGTTGCTCTGGTCTTGGCGCCCATGTCTTATGGATTGTATATGCAATTCGACTCCCAACCCGATAAAATAACCCAGATGCCCAGCCCGAAAGGAATATTTCCTGTTGAAGGGGTTTCTGGCTTGCGTTTCTTTTTTTGGGAGCAAAGCTTTGGGAGAATTACCGGCGAAAATGTGTGGAAAGACAATAGCGGTCCGTTTTTCTTTACACACAATTTTTTATGGAGCTTCATGCCTTGGGCATTGCTGGCTGTATTCGCGCTTTTTCGGAAGAGCATAATGGAACTCAAAAGTCTCTTTACAAAGGGAAAGGGTCATTTTCTTCTCTTATCGGGCTTCTTACTTCCGTTCATAGCCTTGAGTACTTCTCAATACAAGCTTCCGCATTATATCTTTCCACTGTATCCCTTTGCAGCCCTTATAACGGCAGAGTTTATTGTAGATGCATTTGGCAAAAACAGAAAACTCGATAAAGGCCTCATCCATTTTGGGGCTTTATTGACTCTGATTGTCAGCCTAAGCCTCTCTTTTGTTTTGCTGTTTTGGGTTTTCAATGTGCCTACTTACCTCCGTTTCGTTTTGCCTCCTTTGGCCATTGTTTGCATATGGACTTACTTTCAAAAGAATAAAGCTTTGGCAATAGTTCTTTCCTTGGCCATGGTTTCCGCCCTTACCAATATTGTGCTCAACTCCCATTTTTATCCGCTTTTACTCAAATATCAAAAGGGATCTGAAATGGCATTTTTAGCCAAATCAATGGGAGCGCAAAAAGAGAATACGGCCTATTATAGATCCTTCGTTTTTAGCTTCGATTACTATATGCAGTCTTCCATTCCGGTTCGTCCGGCAGTTGAAACCATCCGCAGTACGGATCAATTTATTTTTTCTTTGGCAGAAGGCCTAGAAGATCTGAAGGCGGCTTCCTTGCCTATAGATACTGTGGTTCGTTTCGATTCGTATCCTATTACAGAGTTAACCCCTGCCTTTTTAAATCCAGCAACGCGAGAATCTACCCTTGTTCCTATTTATCTTGTAGTCCTCGATCAACCGTAAACTTCTTTACCATGCGAACCGCTCCTTTTCCTTCTTTTATTCTCACCATTTCCTCTTGCGCTTTGCTTCTCAGTTTATTTGTAAGCTCTTGTGGGCAAACAGAAGACCATCCAACCGAAGAAACTGCAGACTTTTTATCTGATGGCAGACATCGTATGGAAATGACGGTGAACGATAGCCTAATACTGCCTTTTAACTTTGATTGGAAGGAGGTAGATGGACAATACAATATGTCTATTTTTAATGGGGAAGAAGAGATTAGGCTTACCGAAATCCGCTGGGAGGAAGGGAAAGATACCCTCCGAATTCAGATGCCTGTTTTCTTGTCGTACTTTAAATTGGCTAAGAGCCCAGATGGGGTGAAGGGATATTGGTATAATCCCGATAAAGACCCAAACTACAGAGTGGCAGTGCGTGTGAAAGAGCAAGATTCTCTTCGTTTTGATGTTGTTCAGCCGCCTGCATTTAGCCTGAATTACAATTGGAAGGTGAGTTTCATACGAGAAAATCGCATAAGCAACGGATTGGGTGAATTTGTACTTGAAGGTGGAAAAGCACACGGATCTATTCTCACAGAAACAGGCGATTATCGCTTCTTGGAAGGCGTTTTAGATGGAGACCGATTGTATATGAGCACCTTCGATGGGGCACATGCTTATCTCTTCGCTGCCAAGGTAATCGGGCCTGGATTAATTGAAGGACAGTATTTCTCAGGCAATCACTTTCACATTCCGTGGAAGGCAGAGCGCGATGATGCCTACACCCTTCGCGAGCCCGATGAATTGAGCCGAGTGACAACGAAAGAGGGCAATTTTCCCTTTGCTTTTATAGATTTGGAAGGGGCTATGGTAACCCATGAGGATGAACGCTTTGCCGGAAAGCCACATATTATTCAGATTATGGGTTCTTGGTGTCCGAATTGTATGGATGAGACGCGTTTCTTTAACCAATTGTATTCGAGCTATCACAAACAGGGTTTGGAGATAGTTGGAATTAGCTTCGAACGAAAAGAAGACATGGCTGAAGTACGACCTGCATTAGACCGTATGATAGCCGATCTAGCGATTCAATACCCGGTGTTGTTTGGAGGTTCTTTGGATTCGGTGAATGCCAGACTCCCTCAGATAGATCAGTTTATGAGCTTTCCCACTAGCTTTTTTGTAGATCGCCATGGCAAGGTTCGCAAAGTACATACGGGCTTCTCAGGCCCGGGTACTTCACGCTATGATGCCTACGTTCAAGAAACCAAGGCCTTCGTTGAAGATTTGCTGGCAGAATGAGCGGAATGTTTGAAAACCGACCCGAACGCTCCAAAGAATTTGGACTGCTGATTAAACAGCTCAAGAAGAAAAAGCCAAAAGATCTAGATGAACGAATGCATACTTTGCATGAAGAGGCGTTTCGGAAGATAGACTGCTTAGACTGTGCAAATTGCTGCAAGACAACGGGTCCGTTGTTTACAGATAAAGACATAGAGCGCTTGTCAAAGCATCTGAGAATGAAGTCTTCTGAATTCGAAACTACCTATCTGCAGACGGATGAAGAAGGCGACAAAGTATTGCGAAGCGTTCCTTGTCCGTTTTTGGGATCAGACAACTATTGCAGCGTATATGAACACAGACCCAAGGCCTGTAGAGAGTATCCTCATACAGACCGAAGGCGACAATATCAGATATTGAATCTCACTGAAAACAATGCATCCATCTGCCCTGCCGTTTACGATATTCTAAAAGGCTTAGAAGCCATCCAACCCAAATAAAACACCTCTATGAAAGCCAAAATACGTCTTCTTTTGTTTTTGATGCTCTCCACTTTCAGCCTTTCAACATGGGCTCAATCGAAGGAATCAAAGCAAATTATAACCCAGCTGCAGCTCTATTTTGAAGCTACTCAAAACAAGAATTGGAACGCGGTAATGGATCAGGTGTATCCCAAGATTTTTGATTCTACACCAAGAGAACAAATCATTGCCATGTTCAATGAT
>CALCFH010000144.1 GCA_937900215.1 uncultured Cryomorphaceae bacterium | reverse complement strand
GTGTTAAAACTGTTGCTATTTGCACCCGCCCTACTGTTAAAAGTTGCTACTCGGCCTGTATAAACACAGGTAACTTGGCCTCCATTATTATCTATGTCTCCATACATTTCGTCTCGAGCCCCATCATAGCTAAGACTATTATATGGCGATGAAACTCTAGCTTTCAATGCGTTAAAAAGTGCCGTACTGGATAGGTTCTCTGAAGAATTATAGTATGAATTTGAATAGGCCCCTTGCCCACTGCCTTCAAATACCAAGCAGCCATAGAAACTATCGGTTTCGAAAACTATGGGGAGTGAATGAGCAATATTATGTGAAGGATGGAAATAAATAGTAACACTTGATGTTTGCTGTGGTACTAAAGCAAAAGAACTCGAAGAAGCTGAAAAGGGCTGCGACCCAAAAACATCCTGAAAATAAATGCGTTTGATTTCTAGATTATCAAACCCTGAGTTATTCAAATCAACTCCTACAGAATCTACTCCACTTTCAGTTGTTCTAACAAAAGCATGACTGCTATTGACCAACAGAACATTCTGCGACTTTGAAGACAGAAAGGAAAAGGAGAAAAGGAGTAGAATTAGTCTTGATCCAGACATTGCGGTTTCTTTAAATGGATTGCAAAGGTAGAATTTCTCAAATTGTTGATAACCGATTTCGTTAAATTTCAAGACATTAAAGAAATGATGGATTTGAACTCTAAACAGCCGAGACGGTATACGTATTTTTGGAATTATGCAAACGGAACCAGACTGGAACAAGAGGCCATCCAAGCCATCAAACCGATTCAGCAATCTCGAAAAAGGAAAGCTCATACCTCAAGCCCTTGAACTGGAAGAGGCAGTGCTTGGTGCTATTTTAATTGACTCACGTGCAGTGAGTTTAGTTATTGATATTCTTACAGAGTCTTCATTCTACTCTCGAGCACATCAGATTATCTACAGAACCGTTCGCACCCTATTTACTGAGTCTATTCCGATAGATCTTATTACCATTTCAGCCGCCATCCGCAAATCGGGTGAATTACAAGAAATTGGTGGCGATTCATTTTTAATAAAACTGAGTCAGAAAGTAAATTCATCTGCACATTGTGAATATCATGCAAGGATAATTGTAGAGAAGTTCATTCAGAGGGAGTTAATCCGTATTGGAGGCGAAATAGTCGAAGAAGCCTTTGATGAAACCACGGATGTTCTAGAGCTATTAGATAGCTCAGAGTCCAAATTATTTGAGGTAACGAATGGCAACATCAAAAAGAATTACGAAACCTCTGAAGCGTTAGTAAGACAAGCCATTAAGAGAATTCAAGAGATAGGAAGCAAATCAGGCTACTCAGGTATTCCTTCTGGCTTTAATGCAGTTGATACAGTTACAAGTGGTTGGCAATCTTCTGACTTAATTATCATTGCAGCAAGGCCGGGCATGGGTAAGACAGCCTTTGTACTTTCTATGGCGAGAAATATGGCGGTAACAATGGATAAGCCTGTGGCTTTTTTCTCATTGGAAATGTCATCAGTACAGCTAATTACTAGACTTATTTCCTCTGAAACAGGTATCAATTCAGAAACTCTAAGAAAAGGCAAGCTAAACGATGATGAATGGCAGCGCTTACTTGCGAAAGTGAATCCCTTAGAAAATGCCCCGCTCTATATAGATGATACTCCGGCACTTTCGATTTTCGATTTAAGAGCTAAATGCAGACGTCTTGTTGCGGAGAAAAAAGTGGAGATTATCATAATCGATTACCTCCAACTGATGACTGCCAGTACAAGTGGTAAAGGAGGAAATAGAGAGCAAGAAATAAGTGCAATTAGTAGGGGTTTAAAAAGCCTTGCAAAAGAATTGAAGGTCCCTGTTATTGCACTCTCGCAGCTAAGTAGAGAAGTAGAAAAAAGGCCTGGTAAGCGACCCATGCTGTCAGATCTTCGAGAATCTGGAGCGATAGAACAGGATGCAGATATTGTATCATTTATTTATAGACCCGAATATTACAAGATTGAAGTTTGGGAAGACGATACACCTTCTGCAGGTCAAGCAGAGTTTATTATTGCCAAACATAGAAATGGAAGCTTAGACGATGTTCGCCTCAGCTTCGAGGGCCATATTGCACGTTTCTCAGATTTGAAATTTGGGTCAAGTCCAAGTATTCCACACCAAACCGTGTTCGAATCAAAAATGAATGTAGACAATGGCTTCCAAGGAGGTAACACAAACAGTTCAGATTTTGGCAGCGGCAACACTTTCATTCCACCACCCAACGATGATGAAGCACCTTTCTAGAATCATTTTATTACTGCTATTGAGCCTCCAAGTGCAGGCTTCTTCCATTCTAATCCCGATGGATGAGGAATTACAAAGAGACCATCTAAAAGCATACGGCTTAGCCTATTGGGTGCTGAATCAAGGTGGATCATTGCAGTGGCTTTTGAATTATAAAGGAGGAAGTTTTCTAGTGCCAGATGGCGAAAAGATTCGGAAAGAATGCCTTATTCGGGGCATAAGTTTCGACATTCTTACAGATGCCCAAACTCAAAATATCTTATCTGAGATTTCGAGTCCTTCAGTGAATATGGAAAGTGTTAAACTAGAAAAGGCACCGCGTATAGCTGTATACTCCCCAAAATCAAAGCAACCTTGGGATGATGCCGTTACACTTGTACTAACCTATGCTGAAATTCCGTATGATATTATCTACGATGAAGAAGTTCTTGCTGATTTACTGCCGACATATGATTGGCTCCACCTCCATCATGAAGATTTCACCGGACAATATGGAAAATTCTACTCATCATTTCGCAGCGCTCCTTGGTACATTAATCAGAAAAAAGAACTGGAGGCAGATGCTGCAAGATTCGGTTTTGCTAAGGTGTCTGAATTGAAAAGCGCAGTTGCTGAGAAAATTCGAGAATATGTTGTTGGAGGTGGATTTCTATTCGCCATGTGCTCAGCAACTGATAGCTACGACATATCATTGGCTTCCAAAGGACTAGACATATGCGAATCTATGTTTGATGGAGATGGTTCAGATCCAATGGCACAAAAAAAGCTGCAGTACGACCGGACTTTTGCATTTCGAGATTTTACCCTCGTTAGAGATCCTAACAGATATGAATTTAGTGATATTGATGTTACGGATAGTCGAAAAATCAATGCTGAGAATGACTACTTCATCTTGTTCGAATTTTCTGCTAAATGGGACATTGTGCCTACTATGCTTTGTCAAAACCACAGCAGAATTATAAAGGGTTTCATGGGCCAAACTACTGCCTTTCGCAGAGATTTAATCAAATCTGATGTGCTCATTATGGGCGAAAACAGATCTCTTAACGAAGCAAGGTACATTCATGGAGAATTGGGAATGGGCACATGGACTTTCTATGGTGGGCATGACCCTGAGGATTACCAACACCGTGTAGGAGACCCTCCTACAGAATTAGGTCAACACCCAAACTCCGCAGGCTATCGCCTAATTTTAAACAACATACTATTTCCTGCTGCTAAGAAAAAGAAGCAAAAAACCTAATTAAAAAACCTCCAATTAATTCCTGCTCTAAAAATGAAATCAGGAAGTGGATAACCAGGGGCCGCCCAATAATTATAGCCAGTGAAAGAAGAATTCAGATGCTCAAGCTTAAAATAGAAACGGGCAGTGCGTATCTGCAAGTTCAAGAATACATCAATAAGCGGAAATCCGCCAATATTCACCTCTTCTTGATTGTGAAATAAATTAGTATACGGATTATATGCTCGCATTTCATAAGGTGTAAACAGTGTCAAAACCGTTCCGGGCTGAAGATTAATGGCCCCCTTTAAATAGACTAAACCGGGTAGACAAAGTGAGTCTTCCATAAAATTCAGGCACTTTAAATAAGGGCTGATTTTTAGAAACAGCTTGCCAAACAAAATCGGTGTTTATTAAGAGATAGTTCCGTATGCGATACCTTCCCCTCCATGTGGTTGAGAAGTATTGTTCCGTTGCATTCCATTGAGCAGGAAGGCTGTCTGAGCCATAAAAAATTCCATTATTAACTAAATGCGCCTTTAGATCAATACTTCCAATAAAATCTTGCTTTATAGCTAATCCAAACTCTCCAGTTTGTACAATGGCATATTGCCTATTCCAGGCCATATAATTAGACGTATATCTATAATCCATAAATCCAGGAAAGGCATTCTTGATGCGTACAAAGGGAAGAAAACTGAATTCTTTACTCTCAAATCCCGTCTGAGCATAAAATTCAAGTCCACCTTGCCTTTGACCTTGAAGGACGTAATTCAAGGTGCTTCGAATTGGAAATTTATTAAAAAGTACTAAATCAGCCTTTGCTGACAAGCCTGAATTGGATTGAATAGTTTGAAAATTTTCGCCTTCAAAATTTGCCGCTTCACTCCAAACAGATGCGCTTACTTTCCATCCCTGCTTTCCTTTCACACTTAATCCAAAGCTATTCATAACTTTCTCAAATGCAGTTGAATCAGAAGTTAAATTTGACTGCAATAAGGTTCTAGGCCTACTGTCATCAGGAATGTCTTCAAAGAGATACGATTGTCTCAGGTATTCTATTCGGTGATCTAAAGACAGACTTTCTAACCAACCAGAATAAGTCGAATCTTGCGAATGATTTAAAAAATGCCAAGAATGATCTAACATTCCCTGCCTATGTCGAAGATATTGACTGGTATTGGAGGATGCAAAATTCACTGACACTAAAGATCTATCCGTTAAGGTATTTTGCGTAAAAACAGAATCATAAGTCAATCCTCCATTTACTTCCGCCTTAATAAAAGCTGTATTGGCTCCAAAGTGAAATGAATACTTACCATTCTTACTCCTATAATGCATGGTCGCGAGGAGATCGCTCTGTTCAACTTGCTGTCTTTGATAAATTCCAAGTGAATTCAGCCTTTTGAAGTCAATAAAAAAGTTCAGTCTTTCATGTACATTCTGAGTGTGAGATAATCGAAAAAGCTGACCTCTTTCATATCCTTGCCTATAGTCTGCTTCGGTTATGGCAGAACGAACTCTAAAATATTGCCATCGCTTCGGATCAAGAAAATGATTTACAAAAGACGGATTGCCAAAAGAGTTTCCAAGTTGTAAATGTGTGTTATGGATGAGTTCTTGACGCCAAGCCCCCTGATTACCGATAGGTAAATATCCAAACCAATCAAAAAGATTGGGTTCCTGCCTGTGCCATCCTTCCATAGCAAGGGAAGTGTCAATTAGAGTATACTTTCCAAATTGAGTGCGATACGAATGTGAATACTGCCATTCTTCCTGACCAAAGGCCCAATGAGTAGACAAAAACAGTCCAACCAGAAAAAACTTGATGTACAAAAGTTGAACTCGACTCATTGGGCCAAAGATAATCAGGCATACCTATAGGAATCTCAGATTAATTTAGGAAAGATGCCATTCAAAAACATAGCCTTTACCTTCGAGGGCATTGCGAATTTCGGTCTTTAAATAATCCAATTGAGCTCTTCTTGTTGTCATTGGAGGGATGCTAATGATATGATATCCCAAACATTCGTATTCCATTCTCTGCCTAAGTGCTCTAAGATTCATTTTCCAATACCCATTTACTTTTTGCCAATCATCTTCAATAAGAATTTTAAAATAGTGGCACACTGCCATAGGTGGAACCCCAACAAATTCAAGTCGGCGAACGCTATGAAGCATATTGAGTTCTTTTAGCGCTAATTTTAAAAGGCATTCTGGCTTGTGAACCAAAGAAGGTCCGGTGTTAAGCAGATTGTGGATTGAACTGTTTAAGCCTTTTTGGAAGCTCTGAATAAAATCGATAATTGTTTTCATAGTAGATGAATTTATTTAATGCTTCAAATGTATTTCAAGGAATATTGCTAAATCCGTATTATTTATCTTTTTTGGAAACAAAATTTGTATTCCGTTCTTTTTTTTACCCCCTCAATACAAATAATGTTTTTTCGTTAAAAAAGAATTTTCGTAAATATATTTTTTTCTTTAAA
>CALCFH010000143.1 GCA_937900215.1 uncultured Cryomorphaceae bacterium | reverse complement strand
CATGGCAAGACTTAGATCTAAATTCCATAGATCAACATCCTACTCGCTGTCCAGATAAAGAGACTTCGAATAAAATGACAGCTTGGATAGAGCAGATGAAAGCAGAGCGAGATTCTACAGGTGGGGTGATTCATTGCGTGGTAACAGGATTAGAAATTGGATTAGGTGAGCCTATTTTCGGCAAGGTTCAAGCCCGCTTAGGTGAGGCTCTCTTTAGTTTAAATGCAGTAAAAGGTCTTGAATTCGGGAGTGGCTTTCAATCTGTAAATATGAGAGGCAGCGAACACAACGATGTTTGGCAGAAGGATAGTACTTTAAAATCCAATCGAGCGGGTGGAATCTTAGGCGGAATTACCACCGGACAAGCCCTTAACTTTAGAATTGCATTTAAACCAACGGCAACCATTGGAAAGGCCCAAACCGCTTTAAATACTGAAGACGAAGCCATTAGTCTTGAGGCGCAAGGAAGACATGATCCCTGCGTTGTTCCCAGAGCCGTACCCATTGTAGATGCCCTTACGGCTTTTGTACTAGCCGATTTAAGATTAGAAAACAGAACCAGAAGACCATGAAAAAACTCCCTCTCCATACTAAAATTATTTTTGGTCTACTAGCAGGCGTGCTATGGGCGCTACTTGGGGCCCAATTCGGCTTTTCTAAGTTTACTTTAGATTGGATTGCTCCTTTTGGTACAATCTTTATAAATCTGCTCAAACTCATTGCCATCCCGCTTGTTTTATTTTCAATCATTACGGGTATACTCTCTTTTGGAGATGTAAAAGCCCTCGGTAGGATGGGGGCCAAAACACTGCTCTTCTATCTTCTTACAACCACTTTTGCCATAGCCATAGGACTTGTTCTAGTTAATCTTCTGAAGCCTGGAGAGCATATAGATGAAGACCAACGGATTGCAAATCGAATAAGTTATGAATTATGGCTGAGTCAAAATCCTGAAATTGAGAAGAAAGACGACATTAATTTTCTTCAAAATCCTGAATACCAAGGGTATTTGGACGATGCTGAAAAGAGTTTAGCTGAGATTAGTACCAATGAAATGGTTCAGTCGAAAATGAAACAAGCTTCCTCTTCAAAAGGTGCTGGACCCTTGCAATTCATTGTGGATATGGTACCTAGCAATATCTTCTTGAGCTTCAATGACAGCTTAATGCTCCAAGTCATTTTCTTCGCTCTTTTTTTCGGACTCACCCTGATTAGCCTTCCACCTGAAAAAGTAGCCGGAATGACTGCCTTCTGTATGGGAGGAAAT
>CALCFH010000142.1 GCA_937900215.1 uncultured Cryomorphaceae bacterium | reverse complement strand
CCATTATGGTTAGTGATAGCATCGCTCGATCTATTAATCAGGCTACCTCTTGGGATTTAGCCGAAATGAAAATTCTAGAAAGACCCTACAGTCCTGTAGCGAAATTCTACGACAATGATATTGCTCACTCCTTAAATCTCTTAAAAGAAATACAGCCCAGCCCGATGATCTACCCCATCTTCGAGTGGCAAAAGAAGAAATCAAGCAAGCCCCGTAAACTGCTCATCGTAGGAGATAGCTTTTCGTGGGATCTCTTCGAATACTCCCGCATTGGAACAGAATGCTTCGATGAAGTTCAATTTTGGTTTTACAATCAGACTGTACATCGCGATGCTAAAAAAGAGGGCAAAGAAGCCAAGGCTTTACCCACCTTAACCCGTCACCTCGATTTTTATAAGGTTATTCAAGATTTCGACGCTTACCTTATCATTAGTAATGAGCCAAATCTGGCGAATCTCGGTTGGAACTTTCCACAAGATGCCTTGGGAGTTTTAGCCGATTCTACTCTGAGACCAAAGGAAAGAAACAACTCCTATCTACAAGATCAAGCCCGCTCTAAAAAAGAATGGCGAGATGAATTGCAAAAGCAAGCCAAAGAAAGGGGCATTTCTTTGGATTCGATGATTAACGTCTACTTGCATGACCCCAATTATAAACCATAAGTTGCAATGAAGTTTAATTCCGTCGAATTCTTCATTTTCTTATTCCTCGTTTTTGGAATCCTCTGGAGATTTAATAAATCTTTAAAAATCAACAATATAATTCTCTTGGTCGCGAGTTATATTTTCTATGGTTGGTGGGATTATCGCTTTCTTTTTTTAATGTTCTTCAGCTCTGTAGTCGACTATCTAGTGGGTTATTATATGCCCAGTTCTAAGAATAGAAAACTTCTAATGGGCATAAGCCTTAGCGTGAATTTAGGATTGTTGATGTTCTTTAAGTACTTCAACTTCTTCTTAGAATCTGCACACGATCTCTTGCATAATTTTGGTTACCAAGGCGGATTTACCACATTAAATATTATTCTTCCAGTTGGAATTAGTTTCTACACCTTTCAAACACTTAGCTACTCTTTAGATGTGTACAAAGGCAAACTAAAGCCTCAGAAAGACTTTATTGCCTTCTTAAATTATGTGAGCTTTTTTCCTCAACTGGTTGCCGGGCCTATTGAAAGGGCAAAAGCCTTTTTGCCTCAATTTCTAACTCCTAGAGTTTTTAGCTATCCCCAAGCCGTACTTGGTATGCGATTGCTTTTGTACGGAATATTTAAAAAGATGGTGGTCGCAGATACTATTGGTCTGCGCGTAGATGCCATTTTTGCCCAGCCCAATCAGCATACTGGACTTGAACTTATCTTCGGCTTATCGCTATTCTCTATTCAACTATACACCGATTTTTCTGCCTATACCGACATTGCCCGTGGAGTTGCCAAAATGCTGGGATTTGAATTGATGCACAATTTTAGAACGCCACTTTTCTCTAAGAGTATTCCTGAATTCTGGACTCGCTGGCATATTTCCCTCACCACTTGGTTTCGCGACTATCTCTTTATTTGGCTAGCAGGTATAAATAAGAAAAGCCTAAGCTGGAGAATCATTTCCACCATTCTTCTCTTCCTTATCATCGGCTTTTGGCATGGCGCAAACTATACTTTTATTGTATTTGGATTGTTAAGCGGACTCTATTTTATTCCACGGATTCTAAGTCGTAAAAGTCAAAGGATGCGCACTATTCTTAGCTTTCTAAACACCAACTCCTTCATTAGTAAGCCTACCATTTTTGCCAACTTTTTGCTTCTTAGCTTCACAGGTGTTTTATTTCGGTCCACTAGTTTAACTCATGCCTTTACCTATTACAAGGCTGTGTTTAATCGAGATTTCTTCGGACTAAACGATTTTATTCTCGCTATTCTTCCGCTCGGATTTGGGTTTATGCTCTTCGAGTGGTACAACCAGAAAAAGTCGCATCCTTTCGATCTGGAAAACTATCCTACCTGGCTGCGAAGAACAATGTATGTTTTACTCATTCTATCAGTCTTCTTGTTTGGCTATTTCGGAACAGAACCCTTCTATTACTTCCAGTTCTGATGAAACAATTTCTAATAAAAACCTGGCCCTATATTTTAATCGGACTGGCTTATTTCATTCTTGGAGAATATTTGCTGTATCGACTTAACGAGACCAAATCCATTAACGAAGTATCCAAAATTCAGTCTTCTAGCACTAGAGAACTCTATTATGGTAGACAGGTACTGGGCAATTCGTTGCCTCTTTATAAATACATCCGTCTACAAACTGAGCAGCCAGATGTATTGGTTGTTGGTCAGTCTGTAAGCCTGCAGTTTAGAGATTTTGTATTTGAACCTTTTGAAGATCAATTTTACAATGCCGGATTAATGATTCGCAACATTGCCGATCTCAATTACTTAGCAAACCTATTCGAAGAAGGCAAGATTAAAAAACCACGCTTTATGCTCATTGCTGTGGATCTTTCTTTTGTGTTGGAAAAGACCTTCCTCGATGAGTATTCATTGGAATTCGATATGCCAGAAGACCGAGCTCTCAGTATAAAGTCTCATTTGCAAGGAGCACAAAAGCTCATGCTAGATGGCCACTTAAGAGCCAGGCCAAAACTGAACTTAGGCTTTGGAAAGGCGGGTATGACAGGACGAGGATACCGAAACGATGGCAGCTATAGACATTTGCCTGAAATTGAAAAGTACCTGCAAGACTCTACCTATTACGATGGCGATTTAGTTGAACGTTTAAAGGAAAGGGAGGCTCCATTTACTGTTCCTTTCAATTACCATCCAGCCAAAGCAAAACAACTACTTGAGATTTTGAATAGATTTAGGGAGATGAATATTGAATTGTTGCTCTACATCCCTCCTTATTCTGATCATTTCTTTGCAAGTGCCATGAAAGATTCAATGTTTGTAGCATTTTGGCAAGACTATATGCGGCTTCAAGAAAAACTCAAAAAAGAGAATTACGCTTTAATTGAATTCACAACCCCTTCGTCTATGGGACTGGACGATAGATATATGGTAGATTCAGAACATCCTGGTGAGGTATTGAATGCCATCCAACTTAAAAAGTACGCATTAAGCTATGGAGCCGAAAGTCCTTTTTTGAGCCAACTGCATTTTAAAACCTTAGATTCACTCTTGCAAAACGAGCATTCGTTGCCTATTTCTTTTCTAAAGGATTCGATCAATGCAGACTTTAAATTGAAGGAGGAAAATACACTGGCCAATTAAAGAATTAACAATCTATGGGTACAATACATTCAGACAAAGCTTGGAATGCCTATGGTAAAAAGAATCCTTATTTTGGAGTGCTTACCCATGAACAGTTTATGGATGAGAATTTGACAGAGGAAAACCTCCGTCATTTTTTTGAAACCGGTGAGAAACATGTGCAAAGTGTG
>CALCFH010000141.1 GCA_937900215.1 uncultured Cryomorphaceae bacterium | reverse complement strand
TGAGATTATAAGCCGGCGCCACAAAGAAACCAACGTCTTTGAGGTTTAGATCCACCGTACTGAGCTTGTTGAAAAGAGTGCTAGCCTCTCTATTCTCTTGTGCCTTTAGGTGGATGTGCGTTAATCCGAGGAAAAAGAATAGAATCCAAGAACAGCTGTTTTTAGATTTTGTACTCATTCTATTTTATTTATTGCAATTCAAAGCTCAACACATCTCCTGCATCTGCAAAGCGAAGCACATTGCCATTGAGTTTGCTAAAATACCAATCGTCTCTTAACTCGCTCAAAGCCGAATTAATGGGGAAGCTCATCCTCAATTCAACTCTTCCGTCATCGGTAAAGACAGAATAGGTTCCGTTTACTATTTCGCCTGTTTTTGAAGCGCTCACACTACCGTTCGATTGAAATACAAATAAGTACGGACTAAACAGAGTAGTCATATCGGTTCCATCTTCTGTGAACTTGGTAATGCGCAATCCATTCGGACTGATCATCGTTGCGATAAGATCGGCCTGATTCATGCCTGGTGTGGGAGGTGGATTGGATATGCTTCCAGCCGTTTGAAACCAAAGCACATCGCCCCCATCTGCAAAGCGAAGGCCTGTTTCATTTGCAGAGATAAAGTACCAATCGTCGCTCAGCTCATACAATGCTGAAGTCGTGGGGAAATTCATCCTCAATTCCTTGCGCCCATCGTCTAGAAAAACCGAGTAGGTACCATTGATGGTCTCGCTTCCCTTTGTAGCTGTAACCGTATCATTGGTTTCAAAATCGAATACATACGGATTAAAATCCGAGGTCATATCGGCTCCATCTTCCACAAACTCTGTTATTCTTAATCCATTGGATAAGGTTAAAGTAGTAAGCAAGTCTTCGCGACTCATGCTAGTGGGGTTCAGATCGTCTTCCTTCTCACAAGCTGTGAAGGCCATGAGAACTAGAAATAAGAGGGAGATTCTCTTCATAAATGGGGGGTTTTCAGGGTTTTTGATTTCAACGCAGCCCCACTCATTTTTGTTCAGAAATTGCATTTGTTTAACATTTACGAAGGATAGCCTTGAATTGGAAACCCATAGAATGCAGCTTCACACGAAGCCAAGCGCAGCATAAATAGATTGGAAGAACCCCCTTATCGCATTCCGCTTTCCACTATTCGCTTATAACTATTCACTTAATCCCTCCGTAAGGGAAAGCTTCAACCTCTGGAAAGCGTATGGAGAAGATCACATCGGTAATCAGCCATGTTTCTCCCACCTTTACCAAATTCCATTTTTCACTTCCCCATTGAATCATCCGATCTCCTGAAAAATAAGCGTAGTCAAAGGAGATAGAGCCAATGGTTTGGTTGGAGGTGGTTTTCACTTTGTAGAACTCCTCCCTTTGTTCTTTATTCGAAAGGCAGATCTCTCGGATGAACTTTCTGTGATTGGAAACCGCTATTCCTTCAAATTCGGCATAATCCTTCTTAATAGACCATTCGGTTTCTTTCGACATAATTCCAACAAAGGCTACCGCCTCGCTAAAAAAGAGGGCATTGAATCGAAGGCTATCCTTGGTGGCTATAGACTCACGGAAATCGGTAACGACTTGATTGAACAAATCCTCGTCGGTAAGCTTTCCTTGGCTCATTCCAAGTAAGGGAGAACAAAACAAAAAGAATGAAAGGGCGATGTTCGTCTGAAACTTCATGTAGAGAGCGTTTAATTGAATACGGATTTCCCAAGCTATGCTTGCCAGATGATGTAGGTTGAAAACTCTAACTCTTGATCATTAGCATAGAAATCTAGTAAAAGCATACCGCTTGCGAAAGCTTCAATGATTTGCTGTTGCGTCTATTCTATTTAAGAAGCATTTGAGTTTATTGTAGTATTTCAAAGCTCTAATGGAAACCCATTGACTGCAGCCATGCATTTTTCACTTTTCACTTTTCACTATCCACTTTTCACTATCCACTTTTCACTATCCACTTTTCCACAAAACACCCATGAATCATAGCCCAATTGCAATCCGTAAATTCGCGGCTCATTTCACTCGGCCTCATGAAACTGTACAAAGAATACAAGGGTTTAAACCTCACTCAAATACACCAAGAGGTTCTCGCCTATTGGGAGAAGCATAAAACCTTCGAGCAATCGGTAGAACTGCGCAACGCCAACGAGCCTTTTATCTTCTATGAAGGACCTCCTTCAGCGAATGGTATGCCCGGTATTCACCATGTGCTTTCCAGAACCATTAAAGATCTCTTCTGCAGATACCAAACGCTCAAGGGCAAAAAGGTAATCCGCAAAGCGGGATGGGACACCCATGGACTACCCATCGAATTGGGGGTGGAAAAAGAATTGGGTATCACCAAAGAAGACATCGGCAAAAAGCTAAGCATTGAAGAATACAATCAGGCCTGCCGCACTGCCGTAATGCGCTATACCGATCATTGGAATGAACTTACCCGGCAAATGGGCTATTGGGTGGATATGGAGGATCCCTATATCACTTATAAAACTAAATACATAGAAACGGTTTGGTGGTTGCTCAAACAACTTTGGGAAAAAGACCTGATGTACAAGGGCTACACCATTCAACCCTATTCTCCCAAAGCCGGAACGGGCCTCAGTTCGCATGAGCTCAATCAGCCCGGTTGCTACCGCGATGTGAAAGACACCAGCATGGTGGCTCAATTCCTCCTAAAGGACACCGAGCAAAAAACCAAGCTTTTCGGCGCTGAGGAAACCTTTGTTCTCGCATGGACTACCACTCCTTGGACGCTTCCATCCAACACTGCTTTGGCCGTTGGAAATAAAATCGATTACTGTCTTGTAGAAAGCATCAATCCGTATACCTTTAAAAAAGGACGCTATCTCTTAGCCGAAGCGCGTCTTTCTGCCTATTTCTCAGCCGAGGCCGAAAATGCCGACTTCCACTCCTATAAAGAAGGAGACAAGCTCATTCCTTGGCGCAAGCTTCAGTCGTTGAAGGGCGAAAGTTTGGTGAATTTATCCTATGAGCAATTGCTGGATATGGCCTTGCCTTATGAAAATCCAGAAGCCGCCTTCCGCGTAATCAGTGGAGATTTTGTGAGCACCGAAGACGGAACGGGCATAGTGCATATTGCTCCCACTTTTGGTGCCGACGATGCCCGCGTGGCACAAACCGCCGGAATACCTCCTCTCTTGGTGCTCGATGCAAATGGAAACCCCACCCCGTTGGTTGACCTTCAAGGAAAGTTTGTGTCTCAAATGGGACCTTGGGCGGGCATGTATGTGAAAAACGAGTATTATGCGGAGGGCGAAGCCCCTGAGCGTTCTGCCGATGTAGAAATTGCCATCCACCTAAAAGAAGCCAACCGTGCTTTTAAAGTGGAGAAATACGTTCACAGCTATCCACACTGCTGGCGTACGGATAAACCCATTTTATACTATCCGCTCGATTCTTGGTTTATACGCGCTACGGCGGTACGCGATAAAATGTTGGTGAACAATGCCAAGATCAATTGGAAACCCAAGGCAACGGGGGAAGGCCGATTTGGAAATTGGTTGCAAAACCTCAACGATTGGAATTTAAGTAGAAGTAGATTCTGGGGCATTCCCCTTCCTATCTGGAGTTCAGAAGATGGATCGGAATACAAATCTATAGGTTCTCTCGAAGAGCTGAAGATGGAAATAGAAAAGTCGGTTGCGGCGGGAATAATGGATGAAAATCCTTTGAAAGATTTTACTCCCAATGATTTCTCCGAATCCAACTACGATGCGGTAGATCTTCATCGTCCGTATGCAGACCGCATTGTATTGGTTTCGTCTAAGGGTGAGCCCATGAAACGCGAAGCAGATCTCATAGATGTTTGGTTCGATTCGGGAAGTATGCCCTACGCACAATGGCATTATCCTTTCGAAAACAAGGCGCTGTTTGAAAAGGCTTTTCCAGCCGATTTCATCGCTGAAGGCGTAGACCAAACCCGTGGTTGGTTCTATACACTGCACGCCATTGCTACTTTGGTTTTTGATAGTCCTGCCTATAAGAATGTGGTTTCAAACGGATTGGTTCTAGATAAGAATGGAGCCAAAATGTCGAAGCGTCTCGGAAATGCCGCCGACCCATTCGAAATTATGTCGAAGTACGGAAGCGATGCCACTCGTTGGTATATGGTTTCCAATGCGCAACCCTGGGATAATCTACGTTTCGATACCGATGGAATTGAGGAAGTGCAGCGCAAATTCTTCGGCACTTTGTACAATACCTATGCTTTTTATGCGCTGTATGCCAATTTAGACGGATTTGATTATTCTGAACCTTGTCCGGAAGAGCATCGCTCTGAGTTGGATCGATGGATTCTTTCTGAATTACACAGCTTAATTCAAGAAGTAGATCTGGCCTATACCGAGTATGAACCTACCCGCGCTGCGCGTGCTATTCAGTACTTCACTACTGAGAATCTGAGCAATTGGTATGTGCGTTTGAGCCGAAGAAGATTCTGGAAAGGAGCATATGGTCCGGATAAGCAAGCAGCTTATTCAACCCTTTACGAATGCCTCGAAACCTTGGCCATTCTGAGTTCTCCCATCGCACCTTTTTACAGCGATCGTTTGTATATGGATTTAAACTCGGCTACCTCTAAATCCAAAGCAGAGTCTGTACACCATGCCGATTTCCCTATTGCAGATCTGAGTAGAATAGATGCCGATTTACAGTGGAGGATGCGCAAGGCACAGGATATTACATCGCTAAGCCTAGGCATCCGCAAAAAAGAACGCATTCGTGTACGTCAGCCGCTGAGCAAATTGGTGGTGCCTATTTTAGACGAAAGTCAGAAAGCATCGCTAGAGTCGGTTGCGGATATCATCAAGGCCGAATTGAATGTGAAAGAACTGGAGTTTCTCACAGACACCAGCGGATTGATCGTTAAAAAGGCGAAGCCCAATTTCAAGCAATTGGGTCCACGTATTGGTGCAAGAATGAAGCAACTTACCGCTGCGGTAGCAGGTATGGACAAAGACGCCATTGCCGCTTATGAAAGAAATCAATCGTATGAATTGAACCTTGGAGAGAGTTCTTTTGTATTAGAAGTAGGCGATTTAGAAATATTGGCACAAGACATTCCCGGTTGGTTAGTAGCTTCCGAAGGAGATACCACGGTTGCATTGGATATAAAAATGACTCCAGCACTTTGGAAGGAAGGCATTGCCCGCGAATTGGTAAACCGAGTACAGAATCTGAGGAAAGATTCCGGTTTGGATGTAACCGATCGGATTTCGATTGAATTGCAGGCAGAAGATGAAATTTGGGAGGCCTTAGCAGACCACCAGGAGTATATTAAAGAAGAAGTTTTAGGCGTTTCTATAGAACGAAAGTTCAATTTAGACTCTACTAGTTTCGCAACAGAATTAGAAGAAAGAAGTGTTCAAATAATAATACAGAAGGCTTCAACCTAAAACTTACTTTTGCACGTTTACTATTTATATGATTTGAACTATGTCTGAAGAGAGATTACGGTTTTCAGATGAGGAATTGAATGAATTCCGCATCCTTATAACAGAGAAAATAAAAAAAGCTGAGGCCGATTTATTGGTGTTGAAGGAAAACTTCGCCAACGACAGAAACAACGGTACAGACGATACCTCGCCTACATTTAAGGCTTTTGAAGAAGGATGGGATACGATGAGCAAAGAAGCCAATTCTCAATTGGCCTCTCGTCAAGAGAAGTTCATTCGCGATCTGAAAAACGCTCTGCTTAGAGTACAAAACAAAACCTATGGTCTTTGCCGCGTAACCGGAAAGCTCATCAGTAAAGAAAGACTTAGACTCGTACCTCACGCAACCCTCAGTATAGAGGCAAAGAACAAGCAATAAATTGCGCAAGCCCTTATTCATCGTATTTCTTGTTCTTTTAGCAGATCAAGCCCTCAAGATTTGGATTAAAACCCATTTCGAAATGGGAGAAGAGATTAAGATAGCCGATTGGTTTATTCTTCACTTCACCGAGAATCCTGGAATGGCTTTCGGCATTGAGTTGGGAGGCTCCTATGGCAAATTGCTCTTGAGTGTTTTCAGGATTATAGCCGTGGGCGCCATGTTCATATGGCTTCGCAATTTGGTAAAACAGAAGGTACATAAAGCCGCCATTACGGCCGTAGCGCTCATCCTTGCTGGTGCGGCTGGAAATATTCTAGACAGTGCCTTTTACGGTTTGTTCTTCGATCATAGTATAGATCAAGTGGCGAGCTTCATGCCCGAAGGAGGAGGCTACGCCGGATTTCTGCACGGTAAGGTGGTAGATATGCTTTACTTCCCTCTCTTTAAAGGATTCTTGCCGGATTGGCTTCCAATATGGGGCGGCGATTACTTCGTCTTTTTTAGTCCGATCTTTAATCTAGCCGATTTTAGCATTTCTTGCGGAGTGGGATTGCTGCTGCTCTTCCAAAAACACGCTTTTCCGAAATAAGCTATCTGCGCTTAAACAGGGGAACCGAAGAGCATGCTTCTCCAAACAACAGACTTTTTACTACAGGCTTGAGCTTTAAACTCAAAGCAAGATAAGCGGAGCTGGGTACCTTTTCGGAACAGCCCTTTACTATAACTCTTTGGTCTGTGTATTCTGCCGGATCTAAGTCTTCTATGGCCTTCAAAAACAAACGCTCGTATACTTCCTCTGCCGAAGCGTGATGAATTCCTTTGGCAACTTCACCTAGACGAAGGCCAACCAGCATCCAACTCCACAGGGGCACAATGGCATCGGTAGAACAGAAAAGAGCCACTTCTTTATTCTCGAAAGGACTAACATCCATTTGCTGTAAAGCCAGACGAAAGACTTTTTCGCGCAGCAGAAAGCCTTGTTCTAGATATTCGGCTAAATCAAACAAAACTGGATTCTCTATGGCAAAGGCCCTTTCTAAATCCAGAGTAATAAGCCCGCTTTCCTCTACTCTATTGCGAATGCTTTCTTCCATATTAGAACATTCCCAATTCAAGTTTTGCTACCTCACTCATCATATCTTTTGTCCAAGGTGGATCAAAGGTGATTTCTACCTCTGCCTCTCTCACCTCTTTTAAACTTTGAGTTTTCAACTTCACTTCTTGGGGAAGCGATTCCGCTACAGGACAATTGGGAGAGGTAAGAGTCATAAGAATATGAACATCGCCTTCATCGCTTACTTTTACGTCGTAGATCAATCCCAACTCATAGATATCAACCGGAATTTCCGGATCGTAAATCCCGCGCAAAACGTCTACTACATCTTCGCCAATTTGCTGCATGCGATTTTCTTCCATACTCAAGTATTTTGCTTTTGTGCCTTAAAGGCAAGGGCATAAAATTTCATCTGTTTCACCATGCTCACTAGTCCGTTTGCACGGGTAGGTGAAAGGTGATCTTTGAGGCCAATGCGATCGATAAAATCAGTGCTGGCTTCTAAAATGGCATCAGGAGTTTGGGCATTAAAAGAGCGGATAAGCAGCGAGATTACGCCTTTGGTAATAATGGCATCGCTGTCTGCTGTATAGAATAGCTTTCCATCTTCCAACTCAGCATGAAGCCAAACCTGACTTTGACATCCTTTAATAATGTGCTCTTCGGTTTTGAACTGTGGATCAATGAGAGGAAGGTCTTTTCCAAGGCCAATGAGATGTTCGTATTTGTCCATCCAATCGTCGAAAAAACCAAACTCCTCTTCTATTTCGCTTTGAATTTCTTGAATTGTCATACTTCTATTTTAAACCAGCATCGAAGCCGATCGCATTACGCCTCGAACCAATTGATCTACTTCTTCCATGGTGTTGTACATGCCGAAGGAGGCGCGCACTGTACCTGGAATTTCGAAATAATCCATTATCGGCTGAGTGCAATGATGTCCTGTTCGTACCGCAATTCCCATTTGATCTAGAAGCACACCCACATCGTAAGGATGGGCACCTTCCACCAAAAAAGAAAGCACCGAAGCTTTGTTCTCTGCCGTTCCAATAAATCGGATGCCTGGAATTCTAGAAAGTTCTTCATTGGCATATTGGAGCAATTGGTTTTCATAGCTGGCGATATTCTCTAAACCAATGTCGCTCATAAAGTTCAGCGCTTCATGCAAGCCAATGGCGCCAGCCATATTCGGTGTTCCCGCTTCAAATTTGAAGGGGATGGGTGCATAGGTAGTTTTGCTAAACGTAACGGTTTTAATCATGTCTCCGCCGCCTTGATAGGGTGGAAGCATTTCTAAAAACGACCTCTTTCCATACAAAACACCAATGCCGGTTGGTCCGTATACTTTATGTCCGCTGAAGGTATAAAAATCGGCATCGAGGGTTTGAACATCTACCGAAAAATGCGGCGTTGCTTGGGCCCCATCAATAAGCACAGCCGCTGAAACAGCATGGGCATCGGCAATAATTTGTTGGATGGGATTAATGGTTCCCAGTGCATTGCTCACATGATTTACGGCCACTATTTTGGTTCGAGAGCTCAAAAGAGAGGCGCTCCATTCCAACTCGCCTTTGTGGTTCATTGGAATAATCTTCAAGCTGGCACCGCTTCGTTCGCAAGCCATCTGCCAGGGAACGATATTGGAGTGATGCTCTAGGTGGGAGATCAGTACTTCATCGCCCTTTTTAAGCAAGCGTTCGTATCCAGAAGCTACCGTATTGATGGCATCTGTACAGCCTTTGGTGAAAATGATTTCATCTGATGATGCTGCATTCAGATGTGCTCTAACCGCTTCCCTCGCCTCTTCAAAAAGTTGGGTAGCTTTCTGACTTAGGCTATGCACTCCACGGTGTACATTGGAGTGACTGGTATTGTAATACTGCGCAATGGCATTGACCACTCTGGTGGGTTTTTGGGTACTGGCGGCATTGTCTAGATACACCAGCGGCTTTCCATTTACCTGAGTCTTTAAAATGGGAAACTGTTCCCGAATAGAGGCTATATGCCTTTCCATAACTGAGGTGGGGGGTTATTAGATTTCCATTTGGAAATCGACGTTAAGTTTCTTGGCCATTAATTTGTGTAGTCTATTGCGCAGCTCTTTCAATCGAACCTTTCCAATTACCTCATCGCCTATGGCGTAGAGCAATAAAGCTTTTGCTTCGTGCTCCGGAATACCTCGACTTCTCAAATAAAACAAGGCCTCATCATCGAGCTGACCAACGGTACAACCGTGAGAGCACTTTACATCGTCTGCAAAGATCTCCAGTTGAGGCTTGGTGTCTACCGACGCCTTTTCGCCCAAGATGATGTTGTTGTTTTGCTGGAAGGCATTGGTTTTCTGTGCATGCGGACGAACCATTATTTGTCCGTTAAAAACCCCTTTGGAGTTGCCATCGTAAATGCCTTTATACATTTCGAAGCTGTTGCAATGCGGCACTCTGTGGTCTACACGGGTGTGATGATCTGCATGTTGGCCGTCGTCTAGAAGGGTTAATCCATCTAAATGGGCCTCTGCGTTCTCTCCTAAAAAGGCAATATTTAGATCGTTGCGCATAAGCTTTCCGCCTAAAGAAAAAACGGCAGTACGCACTCGGCTGTCTCTGTGTTGCTGAATACTGGTATGATCTACAATGCTGGCTGTATTGGCATCGTTTTGCACCCTATACAATTCTAGCGAAGCATTGGCATGCACAAAAATCTCAGAAACAGAATTGGTAAAGACGGGCTTTGAGCCTAGGCTCTGGTGGCGCTCTATGATTTGTACATCCGAACCCTCTTCTAACACAATGAGATTGCGGGGCTGATTGAGCAAGCTACCCGCCTCTTCGGTAGTAAAGTGAATGATCTCAACAGGCTTGATTGCCGACGCCCCTTTGGTCATTCGTATGTAGGCTCCTTCTTGTGCAAAAGCGGTATTCAAGGCAACCATGGCAGAACTGTTGTCTGCGGCTTTGCTGAAATACCTATCTGTAACATCACGGTGCCTGCGCAAAGCGGCAGAGAAGGTGCAAACGTCGTAGCCTTGGTGGGTGGTTTCACTCAACCAACTACTGTATACCCCGTTGACAAAAACAATTTTGTGGGTATCTATATCGTGAATAAAGAATTTCTTAATGTCGCTGAAATCAAGGGCTTGATCTCCTTTATGAAATACTTTATAATCGTGTTTAAGTACAGGTTTTAAGCTGGTGTACTTCCAATCTTCATGGCGAATGGAGGGAAAACCTTTTTTCTCGAAAAGCTCCATCGATTCTCTGCGGATGCGGTGCAAATCGGTCTTGGTTTCTCCGTTCAATTCGTTTTCAAAAACAATGAAAGAAGAAGACAGCTTATCGGCTAGTAATTCTACGCTCATACCTCAGCCAATTCTTGTTTAATCCAGTCGTAGCCTTTGCTTTCCAGCTCATGAGCGAGCTCCTTGCCTCCGCTGCGCACAATTTTCCCGTTGAAGAGAACATGTACATAATCGGGCTCTATATAATTGAGCAAGCGCTGATAATGCGTAATGAGAACGAATGATTTCTTGGGCGAGCGCAATTTGTTTACTCCGCTGGCAACAATTCTCAAGGCATCAATGTCTAATCCAGAATCGGTTTCATCTAGAATGGCCAATTTGGGTTCGAGCAGTGCCATTTGGAAAATTTCGTTTCGCTTCTTTTCGCCACCTGAAAAACCTTCGTTTAAAGAACGACTCAAAAAGCCTTTGTCCATTTCCAATAGTTCCAGGCAATCGCGCATCTTCTTCAAAAGGTCTTTGGCGGGATAGGGTTCTAAGCCTTTAGCCTTGCGGGTCTCATTCATCGATGTTTTGATGAAATTGGTAAGACTTACTCCAGGTATTTCTACAGGATATTGAAAAGAAAGGAAAATACCTGCGTGGGCTCTTTCCTCGGGCGAAAGGCTCAAAAGATCCTCGTTGAGAAATTCTATCGATCCCTCGGTTACCTCATATTCTTCTCTGCCGGCTATTACCGAAGAAAGAGTACTCTTTCCAGAACCATTCGGGCCCATGATGGCATGCACCTCACCGGGTCTTACCTCTAGATTAATGCCTTTTAATATTTTGTTGTCCTCTATGGAGGCGTGTAAATTCTTTATGTGAAGCATACGGAAATGACTGATTTTTTAAGGGGATTTTTAACTACTTCTAACCTACGCTGCCTTCTAGACTCACGGCAAGCAGCTTTTGAGCTTCTACCGCAAACTCCATAGGAAGCTGGCTGAGAACATCTTTGCAATAGCCATTTACAATAAGTGCAATGGCCTCTTCGGTTGGAATACCTCTTTGGTTGCAGTAGAACAATTGGTCTTCTCCAATTTTAGAGGTAGCGGCCTCATGCTCTACTTGAGCACTTTTGTTGGCTATTTCTATGTAGGGGAAGGTGTGCGAACCACATCCATCGCCCATTAATAAGGAGTCGCATTGAGAGAAGTTGCGCGCATTGTCTGCACGTGGACCAATTTTCACTAGGCCGCGATAGCTTCCATTGCTTTTTCCTGCACAGATGCCTTTAGATATAATGGTACTCTTGGTATTCTTTCCTAGGTGAATCATCTTGGTGCCCGTATCGGCCTGCTGATAATTGTTGGTAACGGCTACTGAATAAAATTCTCCAACTGAATTTTCGCCTTTTAAAATGCAACTAGGATACTTCCAAGTAACCGCCGAACCGGTTTCTACTTGGGTCCATGAGATTTTTGCGTTTCGCTCGCAAATGCCTCTTTTGGTTACGAAGTTAAAAACACCTCCCAATCCGTTTACATCTCCGGGATACCAGTTCTGCACGGTAGAATATTTTATTTCGGCACCGTCCATGGCAAACAGTTCCACAACGGCAGCGTGCAATTGGTTTTCATCGCGCATGGGCGCAGTGCATCCTTCTAAATAACTTACGTACGAATCTTCGTCTGCGATTACCAAGGTGCGCTCAAACTGACCCGTTCCCGATTCATTGATACGGAAATAGGTGCTAAGTTCCATTGGACAACGCACCCCTTTTGGGATAAAGCAAAACGATCCATCTGTAAAGACCGCCGAGTTCAATGCCGCATAGAAATTGTCTGTCCGCGGAACCACTCTTCCCAAATATTTCTGCACTAATTCAGGATGTTCATGAATGGCCTCAGTCATAGAACAGAAGATAATTCCCAGTTCTGCCAATTTGGCCTTGAAGGTGGTTTTAACACTTACGCTATCTACCACTATATCTATGGCCACACCACTGAGCCTTTTCTGCTCGTCTAAGCTGATGCCCAATTTGGCAAAAGTCTTTAACAATTCAGGATCTACCTCATCTAAGCTATCTAAAACCTTTTTGGATTTAGGGGCCGAATAATAGGAGATGGCGTTGAAATCGGGTTTCTTATAGGTAACATTGGCCCATTCGGGCTCTTTCATTTCTTGCCAGATGGCGAAAGCCTCAAGCCTCCATTGAAGCATCCATTCAGGCTCGTTCTTTTTGGAAGAAATAAGCCGAATAATGTCTTCATTGATGCCGTTAGGCGCCTTGTCGGACTCAATATCGGTGGTGAAACCGTATTTGTAGTCCGACTTGGTAATTTTATCTAATATTTCCATAGGGGGAGATTCTTGATTTAAACTGCGAAGCTTTCGCCACAGCCGCAGGTGCGTGTTGCATTCGGATTCTGAAATACAAAGCCTTTTCCATTGAGTCCGGAAGAGTATTCTAAAGTTGTACCTACTAAATACAAAAGGCTCTTTTTGTCAACGAGAAGAGTAATTCCCTCGAAAGCAAAACTTTGATCCGTTTCTTTTTTCTGCTCATCGAAGGTGAGGTCATACGAAAGACCTGAACAACCACCACTTTGTAAGCCAACGCGAACAAATGTGTCTGTGGTATTCTTGCCATCGGCCTGAATTAAAGAAGCCAGTTGCTTCAATGCGGAGTCGGAAATGCTTATCATTTTGTTTAGACTGAATCTAAATACAAAAGTACGTGAGAAAAATGAACCTCTCAAACCCCTAAAAGGTTCATTATATCAGAACTTTAGTTCTGGCTATATTTGCGTGGGATGGATTTAAGACGAATACACCGTATTCTTTTCTTTGTTTTTAGCGGCCTTTTTCTGAACATATTGGGTTCAGGAATGGCGAAGGCACAGTCGTGTCTACCCACAGTAGTACTCGGTCAGAATCTAACCATTTGTGCTGGAACTACCCTCACTCTAAGTGCGTTTAATCCAAATGCCACCTATCTATGGCAAGATGGCAGCACAGATTCTACCTATACGGTTTCTTCTAGCGGCATCTTCTGGGTGGCGGTAACCAATATTTGCGGAACGGTGAGCGACAGTGTTACAGTGAATGTACTTCCCACTCCCGCATTAAATCTTGGTCCCGACGCCATTCTTTGTCCGAATACTTCTCGAAGCTTAGGCTTGCCTTTGGGCGCCGGAGTGAGTGCCCTTTGGAGCACAGGCCAAACGGCCGGCATTATTCAGGTTTCCACACCGGGAACCTATTGGCTTACGCTCACCAATCTCTGTGGACAAAGTACCGATACCATTGTACTGAGTCCCGGCAGCTTCCCAAGCCTCGACCTAGGTGCAGATAGAGTCTTGTGTTCAAATACAGGACTGAATCTAAATCCTAGTGTTCCTGCAGGTCATACCATTCAGTGGAGCACCGGACAAAGTGCTTCGGGAATTCACATTCAGAATCCGGGTACGTATTGGGCCACTCTGAGCAATAGTTGTGGAAGTATAACCGACACTATTGAAGTTGCGCCTATTCCCGATCCAAACTTCCTTCCAGCAAACGCTTTTTTGTGCAATGGCAATCCAGTAATTCTTTCTCCCAGTATTTCAGCCAGCAGCTATAACTGGAGTACAGGAAGTACAGCGCCTCAAATAAGTGTGAGTAATCCAGGAACCTATTGGCTACAGTATACCAACGAATGCGGAAGCTTTTCAGATACCACGGTGGTTGGATTGGTTCCTAGCTACTCTCTATCTTTTGGTTCAGACACTCTTCGTTCTTGCGGTCCTTTGCTGCTCAATCCTGGATTGCCGAGCAGCCTGTCTTATGATTGGGACGATGGAAGTAGTTTGCCAACTAGTTTGATTGATCAAAGCAGAATGGTGCGATTAACCGTAAGTACCCATTGCAATTTTGCCACAGACAGTGTGTATGTACTTATTGAAGATCCTGTGGCTCTGCCCGCCTCTCAAACTCTTTTTAAATGTCCGGGTCAGCCGCTCACTTATTCTTTTAATCCGGTTGTTGGTACTAGTTATACTTGGTTGGATGGAGGCCTTCAAGGCGATTCAGTATCCATCTTGAACGATGGAACCTATCGGCTTGTAGGCACCAATACTTGTGGAACCGATACGGCTGTTTTTGTGGTGAGTAGTTCTGCATCTGCTTTGATACCCAATCTTGGCTCAGACACTACTACCTGTTCTCGATTTTGGATTAAACCCAATGTTAGCAATTACAATTCTATACTGTGGAGCAACAATTCAACCGCCGATAGCATTCGAGTTATAGGCGGAACTTTTTGGGTTCAGATTACCAACGGATGTGGAACCTATTTCGATACCATAGTGGTGGTCTTCAACGCCATTCCCAATTTCAGCTTGGGCGATACTATTGCTTTTTGTACAGGACAATCGGTTAGTTTTACTGTTCCCTCGCGCAGCTTCTTGAGCTACCTATGGTCTAATGGAGCTACCACACCGGCCAGCAGTTTTAATCAAGGAGGTTGGGCATGGGTAGACGTTACGAGTTCGTGTACAAGCCGTAGAGACAGCGTTTATCTCGATGCCCAATTCCTTCCCAGCAATCCGGCACCCATACCCACTTTGGCCCTTTGTGCTGGCGATACTGCCTCAACTACTTTGCCTTTTGCTTGGAACCCGTCTGAGGTAAGTTGGAGTTCGGGCGACACCGGATTGGTTTTTAGAAGTCCAATGGCGGGTATTCACTTTTATACCATTACCAATGTATGTGGCAGCTTTACTGACAGTTTTAGGGTGGATGTTGTGAGTGCTCCGAATCCATTCTTGCCCGACACCGCCTTTTTCTGTCCCGGAATGTATGCGCAGTTCAATGCTGCTTCCTCAGGAGCCAACACCTTTATTTGGTCGGATGGCACTACCGATAGTATTGTACAAATCACACAGCCCGGAACCGCTTGGGTTACTCTAATCAATGGGTGTGGACAAACCTCTGATTCCGTTTTCATCGAAACCGATCAAAACCTTCCGCCTATTTCATTGGGTTCAGACACCTTAGTGTGCGGGGGTTCGCTCGTACTTCAATCGGGCATAAGCAATTCTTCGCCTTTTAACACACTTTGGTCGAATGGAAGTACCAATAGACAGTTGAATGTAAATCAAAATGGAAGTTATTGGGTAGAGGTAACCAATTCCTGTCAGATTGAGCGCGATACCATCCAAGTAAGTTTCCTTTCTCCACCTCAATTCTTTTTGGCCAATGAATTTCAATTTTGCCTGGGAAGCACTCTGAATGTAAATGTTACTTCGCCTATGTCTTCATATTTATGGAGTACAGGCGCCACAAGCTCAGCCGTAAGCTTAAATCAGACTGGAACCTATTGGGTACAAGCTACCAATGCTTGCGGTACCTTGATTGACACATTCGATTTGGTGGTAGAACCTCCTGTGCAATTGAATTTGGGAAGAGATACCGCAATTTGCAGCGGCGATAGCCTTTTGCTCGATGCTGGCACGGGTTATTTTGGAAGAACCTGGAACGACGGAAGCACCGACCAACTTCGGTGGGTGAGCCAGCCGGGTATTTATTTCGTAGATGCCGTAGGCTTCTGCAACACTTTTAGAGATAGCATTGTAATAAGTATAAAGGATACGCCTGTTTTCGACCTAGGACCTCCCCTGCCCATTTGTTTAGACGGTGGAAGTCTGAGCGTTGGCGGACCTGCTGATATGGAATCCTATACTTGGAGTACGGGATCAGCAACAGATACTCTCTTGATCAGCAGTCCGGGCGATTATTGGCTTACCGTATCGAATGGTTGCTTCAGCTACACAGATACCGTACATATACTAGGTGAAGCCGTTCCTGATCTACATATTGGAAGAGATAGTAGCCTTTGTGTGGGTGAAAGTCTTTTAATCGGCAATCCAGATTATTTGTTGAATTGGGAGGATGGAAGTACCTCTTTTGATCGCTTAATCTCGCAGGCAGGAACCTATTGGGCCTCTTTTACCAACAGCTGTGGAACTTTTTACGATACCGTTCGGGTAGAATTTCAAGACAGCATTGTTGCCCTGCGCTGTGATTCTCTTATTTGTTTAGAAGATACCGTTTATTTTTCTCTTCCCAGGGCTCTAGCCGATTCGGTTTGGTGGCAAGATGGTGGACCCATTGAAAACCGAGCCTTTGTGTTTGCAGATAAATACGTTTACTTCATGCAGAATGCCTGCGGAACCGTTCGCGCTTCCTACACCTTAGAGGTAATCGATTGCGAATGCGAGCTCTATATTCCCAATAGCTTTAGTCCTAATAACGATGGGCTTAACGACTATTTCCAGATAGGCCATGCCTGCGATTTGGTGGATTATAGGATCAGTGTGTACAACCGATGGGGAGAAAGGGTTTACGAATCAAATGAAAGTACAGACCTTTGGGACGGAAAAATGAAGGGCATTCCCTTGGCTGCGGGCATTTATACTGCGGTAGTAGAAGCCTACATTCGGCAGGGAACCCGATATCGTTTTAGAAGTTATACCCAAACACTTAACCTCATTAAATGAGCGACGATTCTGAATTGACCTCCTTAGATAAACTAGGAGAATTTGGCCTTATCCAACATCTTACGGAAGCCATAGAGCTTCAGCAAAGCTCTTCCGTACTTGGCATTGGCGACGATGCGGCCGTGCTTGATTTCAATGAAAAACAATGCCTGGTTTCTACCGATATGCTGGTAGAAGGGGTTCACTTCGATCTGGCTTATGTTCCTTTGGAGCATTTGGGTTATAAATCGGCTATGGTGAACTTCAGCGATATATACGCCATGGGCGGAAAGCCCACTCAGCTTTTAGTTTCCCTCGCGGTCTCCAACCGATTTACTTTACAGGCCTTAGAAAGCATTTATTCTGGCATTCGCAGGGCTTGTCAAATTCATGAAGTGGATCTTATTGGAGGCGATACCAGTTCGAGCAAGCAAGGATTAATCCTTAGCCTTACGGCCATGGGCGAAGTACACGCCAATGAATATGTAAGGCGTTCTGGCTCTAGAGAAAATGATTTATTGGTTGTTTCGGGCGATTTGGGCGGAGCCTTTATGGGATTGCAAGTACTGGAAAGAGAAAAGGCGGTGTTCATAGAAAATCCAAACAGTCAGCCTGATTTAACAGACTACACTTATGTAGTTGGAAGGCTTTTAAAGCCCGAAGCAAGAAAAGATGTGGTAGAGTGCTTGAGTGATTTGAATATCGTTCCCACCTCTATGATCGATATTTCGGATGGACTCTCCTCAGAGGCCATTCACCTGGCCCGTGCCTCTGGACTGGGTTGTCGGATTTACGAAGAAAAGCTCCCCATTGCAGAAGACACCTTCAAGGTTTGCGAAGAGTTTAGGCTGAATGCTCCAACAGTTGCCCTTAATGGTGGCGAAGAATATGAGCTGCTCTTTACAGTTTCTCCCTCCGACTACGAAAAGATTGCCAATCATATGTTGTTTACCGTAATCGGCCATATGACCAATGCCGAAGAGGGCTACGGCTTTATAACCAACCAAGGCGAGCGCATTGCCTTAACTGCGCAAGGTTGGAATGCCTTTTTGAACAATTCGGCACCTGAGTAATTATTGTAGCATGAATTCTTTACACATCGCTATTGTTTCAGGCGCAAGCCGTCAAGGCCGTCAGTCGCACAAAGTAGCGCAGCACCTCTTTTCTCTTTTACAACAGGAGGAAGCCATTGAGGTCAATCTTATAGATGTTAGCTCTGCCGATATTCCCCATTATCAAGATGGAGACTTGCGCAGCTTGGAAGTTCAAGAAAAACATGCCGCCTTTTCAAAGCAATTGAAAGAGGCTGATTGTATAATCTTGGTGAGTCCGGAGTACAATGGCGGAATGTCTGGATCTTTGAAAAACTTTCTAGATCATTTTCGTCCGGAATACGATCGAACGGTCTTCGGACTGGCATCGGTTTCGAGCGGCAGCATGGGCGGATTAAACGCCATGCAGCAAATGGTCGCTTTTGTGAGTTATGTAGGCGGATTTCTATCGAACTCTCGTCTATTGGTGAGTGATATCAGCCGAGGATTTGATGAAAGCAATGCCGTAATAGATGCCCGTTTGGAAAAGAATGCCAAACGTTTTGCCGAAGATGTAGTATGGTTAGGCAGGGCGGTAAAAGCCAAGAAGCTAGAAGAAGCTAAAGGCTGAGAAGCCAAGCTTGATATTGCTTAGCCAATTCTAAAGGCTGTTCCAAAAGACCCATATGAGCGCCCTCTATTCTCAAGGCTTTCTTAGGAGGCAGATCGTTTAGTACTTTTTGCAAAGAAGTAAGGTCTAGAATCGGATCGGTTTCAGAGTAGATGAAGAGCAGATTCTTAAAGGTAGGCAAGAGGTGTGTTCTGTTCTTGCGGCGCATCATTCCTTTTATAGACGCCACTATGCCTTTTACCGGAGTTTGCAATCCAACCGAAAGAGCAGTATCAAATGCCTTTTCATTGGTATAATTGGGAGGAAACAAAGAGCCCATAGTGGCTTGGATATAGGCCGAAGGATTGGCAAGAACCAAGCGAATGGATTTCTCGCGAAGGAGTTTTCTTTCGGCACTATCGGCTTGGGAAGTAGAGTTGAGCAAACAAAGCGAAGCGCAATAGGATGGATTTGCCTCCAGAAAAGCGAGAGCCACATAGCCACCCATGCTATGGCCAATGAGGTGGCATTTTGAAATCTCCTTCTCATCTAAAAGCTTCTTTAGCTCAGAGGCCATCGCCTCCATCGTATGCACCTCTCCGAGAGAATTGCTTTTGCCGTGACCGGGTAAATCGATGGCAATGCAATGGTATTTCAAAGAGAGAGGAGCAATCATATCCTCCCAAAGAAGAGCGGAACCAAGAAATCCATGGATAAAAACAATGGCCTCATCTTTTTCAACGGAGCCTTCGGAATAATGGAGCATAGGGAAAAGCTAAGGGATTAGACTATCGAGCTGAGTTCATGCGCTCCTCAATCTCCTCCACCTCCTTCGGAATGGCTTGGGTCATATTCAGGTTGCCGTCTGCACCAATGACAATGTTTTCTTCGATTCGGATTCCCAATCCTTCCTCCAAAATATAAATACCCGGTTCTACCGTAAAGGCATTACCCACTTCCATCTTACTGGTCCACAGCCCTACATCGTGCACATCTAGCCCTAGATAATGGGAAGTGCCATGCATGAAGTACTTCTTATAGGCCGGCCATTCCGGATTTTGATTCTTAATATCCGTCTTGTCTATGAGTTTTAGTCCGAGCAGTTCCGCTTCCATTAATTTGCCCACCTCTCTGTGGTATTCGTGCAATTGGTTGCCAGGGCGGAGCATCTCCATAGCCGCCTTTTGAACGCGCAAGACCGCATTGTAGACCTCCTTTTGTCTCGGACTGAATTTGCCATTGGCCGGAAAGCAGCGCGTAACATCGGAGGCATAATTGCCGTACCAGCAGCCCACATCAAAGAGAATGAGATCGCCATCTTTTACCGGAGCATCGTTGTCTATATAGTGCAAAACGCAGGCATTGGCGCCCGAGGCAATAATGGGTTCGTAGGAAAAGCCACGGCTACCCTTAGAAATGTATTCGTGAATAAACTCCGCTTCTAGCTCGTACTCCATTAGACCGGGTTTGAGCATGGCCAAGATTCTGTCGTAGGCTCCTTTATTTATATCGGCTGCTTTTTGCATTAGAACAATCTCTTCTGCTTGCTTTACCGAACGAATCTGATGCATAATGGGCGCAGAGCGGTGCACAGGGTGAAGAGGATAATGCTGACGGACCCAAGATGACAGGCGGTCTTCTTTGGTTTCGATGGCCACCTTAGCTCTCAAATGCTCATTGCGATTGAGGTAGACCGAGCTTGCCTGCGTCATGAGATTATTGAACAAGTTTTCGAATTCTGTGTTCCATAGAACAGTAGCAATGTCCGACGCTTGGCGTGCTTGTTCTTTGCTCAGCTTGGCCCCTTCCCAAATGGCAATGGTATCGCTGGTTTCTTTAATGAGCAGTATCTCACGGTGTTTGGGGTCGAAAGCCTCTGGAAACAAAATTAGGATACTTTCTTCTTGGTCTATGCCCGAAAGGTGCAAGAGGTCTTTGTTCTGCATAAAAGGCATAGTGCCATCTGCATTGGTAGGAAGAATGTCGTTGCTGGTAAAAACAGCCAAAGAGCCAGCTTGCATCTGTACAGCAAAGCGTTTGCGGTTGGCAGAATACAAAGAAGCAGGAGCGGAAGTATAGCGCATATTAGGAATGATTCTAAATAAAAAGTTTCGAACGATAAAGTCTTTACCGCGTTTACCTTTGCGTACCAAAGATAGATTGGGTAAGTAGAAAATCATAATTTATGTCAGCAAAGTCTGGTGTTTTCAGTTCTTCCATCGTACGGAAGGTATGGATGTCGTTAACCGGCCTGTTTTTGTGCAGCTTTTTAGTTGTGCATTTATTGGGCAATCTTACGCTATTGCGTTCAGATGCCGGTGCTGCAGAAGCGTTCAATGCCTATGCGCATTTCATGACCACATTTCCATTGATCAAGATAACCTCTTATCTCTTGTATTTCAGCATACTGTTTCATGCGGTATGGGGAATTATGCTTGAGATTAAGAACCGAAAGGCGCGACCTGTAGCCTATGCCTACAACAATCCGTCGGCCAACTCGTCTTGGGCTTCGCGCAAAATGTCGTTATTGGGAACCATTATTTTGGTTTTCATTGCTACGCATATGTATCATTTCTGGGCACAAATGCACTTTGGTATTATTCCATTGGATGCAAGCGGCAACAAAGATTTGTATACGGTAGTAATGGAATTCTTCCGTCACCCAAGCTTTGGCATACCGGCTACCTTATTGTATGTGGTTTCTATGGCCGCTTTGGCTTTCCACCTGCACCATGGCTTTCAGAGTGCTTTTCAAACTTTAGGAGTAAACCATAGGAAATACACCCCCATCATTGAAAAAGTGGGCCTTGTCTTTTCTATCGCTGTGCCACTCGCCTTTGCCATTATTCCTGTGTATATCTTTTTAACCTGATAAATCGGCTTCCATGAAGTTAGATGCTCGCATACCCGAGGGTCCCATTGAAAATAAATGGACAAAACACAAAGCGGAGATTCGCCTTGTAAACCCCGCCAACAAAAGACATATTGATGTTATAGTGGTAGGTACCGGATTGGCCGGAGCCTCTGCCGCTGCTTCCATGGCCGAAATGGGCTATAACGTTAAAGCTTTTTGTTTTCAAGATTCGCCACGCAGAGCGCATTCTATTGCAGCGCAAGGCGGAATCAACGCGGCCAAAAACTACCAAAACGATGGAGACTCTACCTATCGTTTGTTTTACGATACCATTAAAGGAGGCGATTACCGCTCCAGAGAAGCCAATGTATACCGCTTGGCGGAAGTATCGGCCAGTATTATTGACCAATGTGTGGCGCAGGGCGTTCCCTTTGCCCGCGAATACGGCGGATTGCTAGACAATCGCTCTTTTGGAGGGGTTCAGGTTAGTCGTACGTTTTATGCCAAAGGGCAAACCGGACAACAATTGTTGCTGGGGGCTTATTCTGCCTTGGAAAGACAAATTGCCAAGGGCAAGGTAAAGATGTACGCTCGCCATGAGATGCTTGAACTGGTAGTAGTAGACGGCAAGGCGCGCGGCATTATTGCCCGAAACCTCATTACCGGTGAACTAGAAAGACACAGCGCCCATGCGGTATTGCTGTGCACAGGCGGATACGGAAACGTATTTTTCCTGTCTACCAATGCCATGGGATCGAATGTTACTGCGGCATGGAGGGCTCATAAGAAAGGAGCCTTGTTTGCCAATCCATGCTTTACGCAAATCCACCCTACCTGTATTCCTGTAAGTGGAGAGCTTCAGTCTAAGCTTACGCTGATGTCTGAATCGCTGAGAAACGACGGACGTATTTGGGTTCCGGCCAAGAAAGAAGATGCCGAGGCCATTCGTCAGGGCAAGTTAAAGCCCACCCAACTGACCGAAGAGCAAAGAGATTATTATTTAGAGCGCCGTTATCCTTCTTTCGGAAATCTAGTGCCGCGCGATGTGGCTTCAAGAGCCGCCAAAGAACGCTGCGATGCCGGATTGGGTGTTAACGCTACCGGTGAAGCTGTTTATTTAGATTTCTCTGCCGCCATTGAGCGCTACGGAAAAACCGAAGCCAATATGAGAGGCATGCAGTCTGCTTCGAAGGAAGAGATTTTACAACTCGGAAAAGAGATTGTTGCGGCCAAATACGGCAATCTGTTTCAGATGTACGAAAAGATTACCGACGACAATCCGTATGAAACCCCTATGCGCATTTATCCTGCCGTACACTATACCATGGGCGGATTGTGGGTAGACTATAACTTAATGACCACTGTGCCGGGCTGTTTTGCTTTGGGAGAGGCCAACTTCTCGGATCATGGTGCAAACCGCTTGGGCGCTTCGGCCCTTATGCAAGGATTGGCAGATGGCTATTTCGTAGCACCTTATACGGTGGGCGATTATTTGGCCGATGAAATACTTACCGGTACTATTTCTACCGATACCGATGCCTTTGTACAAGCCGAAAAAGAAGCGCAGGACAGAATCGATCATTTGCTGAACAATAAGGGAAGCAAAACGGTAGATCACTTCCACAAGCGATTGGGCAAGATTATGTGGAATGAGTGTGGAATGGAAAGATCGGTAGAAGGATTGACTAAAGCCATTGCAGATATTCAGGCTTTGCGCACAGAGTTCTACAAAGAAGTACGCGTACCTGGAAAGGCAGAAACGGTGAATCCAGAGTTAGAGAAGGCACTAAGAGTAGCCGACTTTATAGAGTTGGGCGAATTGATGTGCCGCGATGCCTTGGAGAGAAACGAATCTTGCGGTGGGCATTTCCGCGCAGAGTACCAGACCAAAGAAGGAGAGGCACTGCGCGACGATGAGCACTTTACCTTCGTGTCTGCATGGGAGTATAGCGGCGATCCGAGCTCAGCGAAACTGCATAAAGAAGATCTCAACTACCAATTTGTTGAGGTGAAAACAAGAAGTTATAAGTAATTGTTATATCCAAGTAAAGCACATAAGCTATGAACTTGACTTTAAAAATCTGGAGACAATCGGGTCCAAAAGATACAGGCGCAATGAAAACCTATCCCATTCAAGGTGTAGAGGCAGATATGTCTTTCCTTGAGATGATGGATATGCTGAATGAGCAATTGGTTGGAAAAGGCGAAGAGCCTGTTGTTTTTGATCACGATTGCCGCGAGGGCATTTGTGGAAGCTGCAGTATGTATATCAATGGAGAAGCGCATGGACCGGGCAGAGGCATTACAACTTGCCAATTGCATATGCGTTCATTTAAAGAGGGTGATACCATTTACATTGAGCCTTGGAGAGCCAAAGCTTTCCCCGTAATTAAAGATCTAATGGTAGATCGTTCCGCTTTTGATCGCGTTATTGCGGCAGGAGGCTATGTAAGTGTAAACACCTCTGGAAATACACTCGACGCCAACGCCATTCCGATTCCGAAAGAAGATGCCGACAAGGCTTTTGATGCCGCTACCTGTATTGGTTGTGGTGCCTGTGTAGCCACTTGCAAAAACAGCTCGGCTATGCTGTTTGTATCGGCCAAGGTTTCTCAGCTGGCTCTCTTGCCACAAGGACAAGTTGAGGCGGCAGATCG
>CALCFH010000140.1 GCA_937900215.1 uncultured Cryomorphaceae bacterium | reverse complement strand
AATAAAATAGTCAATGTCTCCTTTTTCATGAATGACACCTTTGCTCAAAGAGCCTGAAATGGCCAGGGCTCGAACAAAGGGGAAGGAGCTAATCAATTTGCCATATCTATAACTCATATTTAAGAAGGGTTTCGCCCATTCTTCCTTTCTCTTGCGAAGTTTTACCTCTTCTTGAATATTGTCACTCAAGCTGAAGAATAATTCAAATTCAACGCAAATCCCTTTGTCTATTAAATAGTCTAAAACTGATTTGACTTCTATTTCCGTTCTTTTTTCGCTTAATAAGTTTATTAGTTCTTGAAGAGTTAGAGGATGCTTAAACACTTCAAAATAAATCAGCTTTTCCAAGATAAGTTGAAGGGTTGTATCAGATACTGAGGCAGGCTTTTGCGAATATGTATTGCTAGAATACATCACTTAGAAGAACGGATTTCAATGATTGGAAAAAGGCTGCTATTGCGATTAAAAAATCGCTTTATTCTGGAAGGAGCCACTCGAATGCGTGCTTCGTGTCCTAGGTCATCTAAACTAAAATGATGGTAGAAGGAAATCATCTGTTCGCTCCCTAATTCTTTATAATACAAGAAGCTCCGATTTTTTGCGGCCTCTTTTTCTCTTTCAGAATAGAAGTGTGTTTCGCAGATAAAAATACTTTGAAGATGGGGCATACTTCTAAATAAACGATCAAACAGGGCCTTAGGTGAGGGGAAATAATGCAAAGCGGCACCAATAACTACTGCTTTGTACTTTTTTATAGGTTCCCATTCGAATATATTGGCATGAATGAATTCTAAGTTTTCTCTAATAAACACTCTTTGAGCTTGTTCTAATTCCATTCGATTGATATCCATTCCAGTGGTCTCAAAGCCCATTTGAGCGATGGCATTCGACATCCAACCATTTCCACAACCTAAGTCGAGTATAGGAGAGCCTTCGGAAACATCGGTCTTCAACAATTGGCTTAGCTTTTTCATATTGTCTGCCCTTTGTTTCCATTCCAATTTCAAAGATGGACTCAAAGAATGAGGAAAAGGGAGCAATCTCAGTTGATCATCTGTTAACAAACGCCCTTCCTTTTGTCTTAACGATAGATAGAGTGATGAGAATTCATCTAAATCTTTTCTATGGATAGGTTGATTATTCATGAAGGTGAGCCTCTTTAGCACGAATTGCGAAATACAATAATCCACCAAAAGCCATCCAATAGGTTAGACTAAAAGCCGCATTTCCAAGGTAATTATTAAATAGACTGTGGATGGTATAAGTTAGTAGACTAGCATATATGACTAAACTTAGGTTCTTTTCAATGGTTGGAAGGGATGAGTTCCAAATTTGGAAGAAAGTAAATAAGAGTAGAATTTGAAGACTAATCCAACAAATCAATCCAAAAATACCCGATTCAGATAAAAGAAGTAGGTACTCAGAGTGTGCAGAACCACCTCTTCCTAAAACCGTATTAAACGGATCGGTTACACTAATGTAGGTCATTTCTGCCTCACGCTGATAAACCAAATATTGAAACTGATAGGTGCCTGGCCCAAAACCAGTTAGTGGCCTGTCCATCCCCATTCGTAAAGCACAACGCCAGCGATTTAGCCGTTCAATATTACTTACATCACTATTCACATTCGTGACAGAGAGTGCCTGATCTTGAAGGTTTCCACCTAATTCGTTGCTCGAATATGG
>CALCFH010000139.1 GCA_937900215.1 uncultured Cryomorphaceae bacterium | reverse complement strand
TGTTGGTTTGATATCTCTTTGATAGTCTTTAGCCTTCCAACTAAATAGCACCCTTGAGCACCGTATAAAGGCCCCTAGAACTTTCCTAAATTATATTCTCTAAAATCAAGAATAAGCACACAAAATCTTCGTTCAAAATACAAGCTCATCTTCTTACCTTTCAACTCCTGCCTTCCTAAACTAGATTAAATGAATCGTCTACCCACACTTTGGTCATTCTTATTATTCACGCTCCTTCTGAGCCTCTGTAGTTGCAGAGATTCAGAGCAAAAACCAGAAATGGACCCCGCTTTTGGTGAATTCATTTCGGCCTATACTTCTGGCGTGATATCCAGTAGAGACGCCATAATTATTCAATTGTCTAATCCATACAATGGAAGTTTAAAAAATTCAGAGGCCCTTCCAACCAACGTATTGAGTTTCAAGCCTGAGATAGAAGGACAGTTATTTTGGTTAAATGATCGCACTTTGAAATTCGTGCCTACGTCTCCCCTTCCTGCCAATACCATTTACAATGCCAGCTTTAAGCTGTCCAAATTTGTTGAAACACCTTCGCATTTAGAGACTTTTCGTTTTCAATTTCAGATAATTGAACAAGGTCTACGAGTTTATACGAATGGCTTAGAGATTAAAGATCTAGCCGATTTAACTAAAATGAAGCTGAATGGAATCATTGCTTTTTCAGACCATATTGAGCTTGAAACAATATCAAAAGCTTTTAAGGCAGAGCAGAACGGAAAGGAGTTAAAGTTCAAAATCCAAACATCGGTCGACAAAAAATTCGAGTTCAGCATTGACAATATAGACCGAGGAGAAAAACGAAGTCAATTGGTTTTAAGCTGGAATATTGATCTAAATCCAACCGACTTAAAGGGGAGTGAAACTTTTGCCATTCCCTCCATCTCAGATTTTGAAGTAACAAAAGTTCAGGTTGAAAACGGGGCAGATCCATTTGTAAGAGTTTCTTTTTCTGATCCTATTTTAAAGAGCAGTGTAGACGGAATGATCTCTATTGAAGGTGTGGAAGATTTGAAATATGAGCTTGAGTTAAACCAAATTCTTCTCTACCCCGATGGCAGATTACAAGGCGCACGCTTACTCAATATTGCCGGAGAAATTAAAAATATAGCTGGAAAAAAAATGGGCGAAGACTACTCAGAATCTTTGCTCTTTGAAATTGAAAAGCCCAATGTGCGCATTGTTGGAGATAAAAATATTATTCCAACTCAAGAGGAGGGCTTACTCTTTCCCTTTGAGGCGGTTTCTTTAAAAGGAGTGGATATTTACATCACTAAAGTGTTCGAAAACAACATCCTACAATACCTTCAAACCAGCGGTGATCAGGAAGATTACTATTATTTGAATAGGGTTGGAAGGCATATTTATCGAAAGCACATCGACCTTAGAAAGTCCGATCCATCTAGCCTCTATACTTGGCAGCGATACACTATTGATCTCTCTGAAATCATTAAGGCCGACCCAGGAGCTTTTTACCAGATTGACATTCGATTTAGCCAGAAGGATGCATTGTACAAATGCGATGAAAACAACAATAGTCAAGACTATCTGCAAGAAACAAATGAAGGTTGGATAAGCGATGGAGAATATTTTGTTGACGATTATTGGGATGGGTATGAATACAACTGGGAAGAATACGACAACCCCTGTAGCTCTGCCTTTTATAGTCCGTATAAAAATCGGACAAGAAAAATGGTTATGGCCACCAACTTGGGCATTACGGCCAAGATGGGAGGCGATGATAATTTAATGATTGCCGTCACCGATTTACTCAATGCAAAGTCGGTTTCAGGAGCCAGTATTAAAGTCTACGACTTTCAACAGCAGCTGATTAAGGAAACGCAGACCAACAGTCAAGGCTTTGCCGAAGTGACTTGTAAACGAGATCCTTTCGTAATTGTAGCCAGTTCTTCTCAAGGAAAAACCTATCTAAAAGTAAACGAAGGCAATGCCCTTTCACTTTCAAAATTCGAGGTTTCAGGCGGAAGGGTTCAACAAGGCATTAAAGGATTCATCTATGGAGAAAGAGGCGTTTGGAGACCCGGAGACTCTCTCTATTTGAGTTTCATACTCGAAGACGAAAAGAAAATTATACCCGGCAACCATCCTGTTAAAATGCAATTGCGCAATCCCATGGGACAGCTGGTTTCTAGTCAAGTAAAAACGTCTAGCCTAAATGGATTCTACGATTTTAGAACCACCACAGACAAAGAGGCACCAACCGGCGAATACCAAATGAATGTTTCAGTGGGCAATCGGAATTTCTCTAAAATGATTCGAATCGAAACAGTGAAGCCAAACCGACTGAAAATCGACTTCGACTTTGGAGAGACCGCCCCTGGGTCAGACGTGCTGAAAGGAAAACTCTTTGCTCAATGGCTTCATGGCGCCAAGGCCTCAAAACTAAAAGCAGATGTGGAAATGAGTCTTCGGCCTAAAAAAACCTCCTTTGATGGCTATTCAAACTTCCACTTCGACAATTCAATCAAGGGAAATTATCAATCTTCAGAGATTCAAATATTCAAGGGAGCCCTGAATGAAGATGGCAAAGAACTTATTACAGTTGCCATGCAAGACTACAAAGAAGGAGCTCCCGGAATGCTCAAAGCCTCTTTCAATACCAAAGTCTACGAACCAGGTGGAAACTTTAGTGTTGACTTTCACTCCATAGATTTTGCACCCTACGAACGCTTTGCTGGAATGCGCATTCCCGACTCTAAGTTGTGGGGAAATGCCCTTGAAACAGAAGTGAATCATACCATTGAAATTGCCTCTGTAAAATCAAATGGAAAAGCAGGCAATGCGGCCTCTTTAAAGGTTAAAGTATATAAGATCAGCCACCGTTGGTGGTACGACAGATACGATGGAGAAGAATACAACTACCTCAATAGTAGCGATTACTCCGAGATTATTTCCAAAGATATTTCTCTAGTAAATGGAAAGGGTCAATTTCCAATTGAGATTTCAAACGAGAACTATGGAAGATATTTAATTCACGTTGAGGATACTGAAACCGGTCATTCAGCTGCACAATTTGTCTATTTCGATTGGCCCTATTGGATGCGCTCTAATCGGCAGGATAGCGAAGCTTCAACCCTTTTAGGCATGAGCTCCGACAAAGACGAGTATACCGTTGGAGAAAAGCTTAAGCTCAGTTTTCCTTCTCCAGAAAAGGGAAGAGCCCTCGTGTGCATAGAAAATGGCACACAGATTCTCGACAAATTCTGGGTAGAGACCGAAGCAGGAGAGACCAAAATTGAAATTCCTCTTTCCAGAGAAATGGCCCCAAATGTATACGCGCACATCAGCCTTATTCAACCTCATGCCCAAACTGAAAACGACCGCCCCATTCGCATGTTTGGAATTATTCCCATTTTGGTTGAAGATCCCAATACGCTACTCAGTCCAATTATAAAAACAGACAAAGTCTTCCGTCCCGAATCTGAGACTACTATTACCGTGAGTGAAGTAAAGGGAAAAGCCATGACCTACACCTTAGCCATTGTAGATGAGGGCTTATTGAGTTTAACCCGATTTAAAACGCCTGATCCTTGGAATCATTTTTATGCTAAAGAAGCACTCGGCGTGCGCACTTGGGATATGTACGATCAAGTAATTGGGGCATATACCTCAGGCATGACTAAAGTTCTAAGCCTAGGAGGCGATGATGAAGCTGCAGATCCTGGCAAGCAAAAAGCCATGCGATTCAAACCCATGGTGAGGTATTTAGGTCCGTTTGAGTTGGCCGCAGGCAAATCCAACAGCCATAAAATGGCTATTCCAAATTATGTTGGCGCAGTGCGTATTATGGTTGTGGCTGGAAAAGACAAAGCCTACGGAAATGCGCAGAAGGAAGTCCCCGTGCGCAGTCCCATTATGGTTTTAGGAACCCTACCTAGGGTACTCGGACCCAAAGAAAGCCTAAGACTTCCTGTGAATGTGTTCGCCAATGAAGCAGATGTTAAGACCATAAGTATCAACGTAAAAACCAATGGATTGGTAAAAGTAGTTGGGAAGAAATCTACCACCCTACAATTTGATAAACCAGGGGAGGCTTTGGCCTATTTCGACCTAGCTACTGAGACGGAAATGGGTGTTGGAAAAATCACCATTGAGGCCAAAAGCGGAAGTTATACTGCCAAGTACGAAGTGGATATTGACGTGATGGCACGAAATCCTTCCCACACCATTGTACTAGACACCTTGCTAGAAGCGGGTAGCAGTTGGAATAGAAATTTTGAGTTCTTCGGACTTAAAGGAAGCAATAAAGCTTTTGTAGAAGCCTCCAAACTTCCCGCTATTAATTTAGAGTCGCGCCTCTCTTATCTTATGTCTTATCCACATGGATGCGTTGAGCAAATAACCTCCACCGTATTTCCACAGATTTACCTCAACAAAATGATGGAACTCTCAGCTGATCAAAGACTGGAGGTAGATAAGAACGTAAAATGGGTTCTCAATCAATACCGCGCTTATCAAATATCCTCCGGAGCTTTGGCCTATTGGCCTGGTTCTAATTATTCGAGCGAATGGGGCACCAACTATGCTGGACATTTTATGCTTGAGGCCGAAGCCCTAGGCTATGTCTTGCCTGCAGGCTTGAAGTCTCAATGGCTGCAATATCAAAAGAACTCGGCAAGGCAATGGGGAAGAGACGAGCAACGGAATTACTCGTATGCTCAACGCATTCAGGCCTACCGACTCTATACCCTGGCCAAAGCGGGCAAGGCAGAATTTGGGGCAATGAACGCCCTAAAGGCTCAAGACAATCTAGATATCTCGGCGCGTTGGATGCTCGCTCAAGCCTATATTGATGCTGGACAAAAAGAAGTAGCCTCTAGCCTCATTCAAAATGCAGTGCGCTCTATTCCGAGCTATACCGAGCTTACTTATTCCTATGGCTCCAATATCAGAGATGAAGCCTTTGTCTTGCGTGTTCTTTTAGATTTAGGACTTAAAACAGATGCGGCAAAGGTGGCCTATGGCTTGGCTAAAGAGCTTGGTAGCAAGCGCTGGCTCAGTACACAAACTGTAGCGTATAGCCTGAGTGCTCTTTCGTACTATATGGGCGATAACACAAAAGATCAAGGCCTTAAGCTAGATTTTACGCAGAATGGAAAAAAGAAAAGCATCCAAACGGCCAAATCATTAGTACAAGAAAAACTGGCTACGAAAGAAACGAAGTCTTCCTTCCAACTAAAAAATAATTCATCTCAGTCCGTTTATGCGCGATTGCTCATCTCAGGCAGAACAGTAGAGGGAAAAGAGGAACGATTGGCAAACAACCTGAGAATGGAGGTGAAGTATTTCGACAATAACAATAAGGCCTTAGATGTTTCTGCTTTGAAAATGGGCACTGATTTCATAGCCGAGGTGCGCATTGTAAATCCAGGGCAACGCGGAAATTACAATGAGATGGCTTTGACTCAAATATTTCCTTCAGGATGGGAGATTATGAATCCAAGAATGACGGGTGCTGAGAGCGGAGGAAACAACCTACCCACTTACCAAGATGTGCGCGACGATAGAGTTTTAACCTATTTCGATCTCTCATCCGGAAATTCTGTGGTCTATCGAATTCGGTTAAATGCCACATATGAAGGACGATTTTACCTACCGGCAGTGCATTGCTCAGCCATGTATGACGATGAGATAAAAGCACTGGAGCCCGGAAAATGGGTGGAAGTCATTCAGCCGTAGAATAACAAATGAAACAGTAGCTTAAAGATCTGTGCGTAAACCAATTGTTGAAAAAAAACCTAAAAGGGCAATCCTAGGATTTGTCCTTTTCTGCCTGCTTATTTCTTGGCTATTTTGCCTTCCAACTAGGCTTTTCAACACCCCTTCAAGCAGTGTCATTCTCGATGCCTCTGGACAATTACTTGCGGCCCAAATTGCCACAGACGGACAATGGCGTTTCAGTAGCGATGACTCTATCCCCCCTAAATTTGAGAATTGTATTTTAACCTATGAAGATCGAAATTTTCGATCTCATATTGGGATAGACTTTCGAGCGCTCCTGCGCGCCATCTGGCAAAATATGCGTCATAAATCCGTAGTTAGTGGAGCCAGCACTCTCAGCATGCAAACCATGCGCATGGCACGCAATACCAAAAAGCGCAGCTATTGGCAGAAGTGCATAGAGATGGCTTGGGCCCTTCGCGCTGAGATGCGTTATTCGAAAGACGAAATACTAAAACTGTATTGCTCAAACGCACCTTTTGGAGGGAATGTAGTTGGCTTAGAAACCGCTTCCTGGCGGTATTATGACAAAGCCTCTAAAGAATTAAGCTGGGCAGAAAGTGCAGCCTTAGCCGTACTTCCCAACGCACCTGGAATGATCTTTC
>CALCFH010000138.1 GCA_937900215.1 uncultured Cryomorphaceae bacterium | reverse complement strand
GTATTGAGCAATGATTAAGTGCCCGATATGCACTGGATTGAAGGAGCCGAAAAAAAGCCCTATCCTCATTCCGCTAGAAATTCTGTAACCTTAGACTCTACTTGTTCAATGGCCAGTTCAAGAACATCATTTAATATAACCGCATCAAACTTGGGCGCCCATTCCAGTTCTCTTACCGCTTTTTGCAGACGCATGGCTATCTTCTCTTCGGTTTCTGTACCTCTCTTTCTAAGGCGCTCTTCCAAGACCTTAACGGAAGGGGGCTGAATGAAAATAGAAAGCGCCCGCTTTCCATATATTTCTTTCAGATGCATTCCGCCCATCACATCCATATCTATGGCAACATGCTTGCCCATATTCCAAATTCTATTCACCTCTGAATGCAATGTACCGTAATAGAGACCTGGATACACATTCTCATATTCAATGAACTCCTTGTCCTCAATTTTTTTCGTGAACTGATCTATGCTTAAAAAATAGTAATCAACCCCTTCTCTTTCACCTTGTCTTGGCTCTCTTGATGTGGCCGAAACAGAGAATACTAAGGAGGGTATATTCTGTATCAGATACTTTACTATGGTGGTCTTTCCTGCTCCCGATGGTGCACTTAGAATCAGTAGTTTACCCTCTTTCATTCTACAAAATATTACCCAATTGCTCTTTAATCTGTTCTAAATGATCCTTCATTCGTACTACCTGTTTCTGTATCTCTGAATGATTGCACTTAGAGCCAATGGTGTTGATTTCTCTTCCCATCTCCTGCGAGATAAAATGCAATTTTCTGCCCTGTTTATTTCCCTTATCCATTTCCTCTTTAAAGAAATTCAAATGGCTCTTTAGGCGCACTTTCTCTTCATTTATATCCCACTTCTCTAAATAATAGATCATTTCTTGTTGAAACCTAGTTGGATCTAAATCAATAGACAATGCCTCGGCAGCTTGCACTAACTTACTGCGCAGGGCCTCTTTTCTTTCCTCTTCTAAGGGCTCAATGATTGAAATGGCCGAAGCAATGGCCTCGCAATTCGCATTCATATCTTTCTCTAACACATCGCCTTCTTGCAAACGATGCTTATCTAGCTCTAGCAAACACTCCTTTACTTGCAACAGAATCTCCGGCAAAATGCCATCCAAAGACAGCTCTTCTTCTTGCTTTAAGACTTCGGGCATTCTAAGTACTATGGGCAATAAATCCGATTTCAATCCATGCTTGAGACTCAGTTCTGTAAGCTGCTTTAAATACGCTTCAAACTTGTCTTTGTCTATTACACTAGTGGAAGCAGATGACAAGCCCTGTAGGTGGATGCTAACATCCAACTTTCCCCTTGAAACAATTTCTTGCGAAAGAGTGCGAATATCTTGCTCAATGCTGCGCATAGAAGAGGGCAACCGTAAACCTAAATCCAATTGTTTTGAATTAAGACATCTTGCCTCTACAGCTATTTTGTAGTCTGTTGTTTCAGATTCACAGCGGCCAAAGCCGGTCATCGATCGAATCATAGATGGAATTTGTACAAAGGTAAGGGCTCTTAATAGAGGACTTTCATTCAATCGTTAACTTGGTTCTATTCTAAAGGCTTGCGGCAATCCAAGGCAAAAACCAAGGGCAACTTGCTCCCTAGATTTATATTCCGCCATTTGCCTGGCTCCTCTTCTTGCAAATCCTCAAAGCAATTGTAGGGAGAATAATTATACTCATTCAGCCAATCAATCCGCAATCCTACCTTCAAAAGGGCATTTACAATCTCCGACATTGAGTGGTTCCATGTGTAGGTGGTAGACTCAATAGGTGCGCTAGGATCTGCATAGGTTCCCAACTCTTTTTCAATTGCTGGACCTGCATTAAAGTAACTATACCTCCACTCTTTGAAGTTTGGACTTAATGCGTAGGTAAGTGGATGGAATTCTGCGAAAACAAATCGGCCGCCCGGCTTCAGGTGACTAAAAATAACCTCTGCCCATCTAGTCAAATCTGGCAACCAAACAATGGCGCCATAGCTTGCGAATACAATATCAAACTGCTTATTATCTGGATGTTTGAATTGCAAAACATTGGAGCAAAGAAAACGTGCTTCTGCTTTTAAATCTTGGGCAAACTCGCTTGCTTTTGCAACCGCAATGGGTGAAAGATCTACCCCTACTACCTCCGCACCCATCCGTGCTAAAGAGATGCTGTCTTGGCCAAAGTGGCATTGAAGATGCAAAACCGACTTACCCTTTACATCGCCCAATACATCTAGCTCGATTGAGTTTAAACTGTTTTTTCCTTCCAACCAATCTTGTTGGCTGTAGAACGCTGAGTCTATATGAACAGGCGTGCGCTTATTCCATGAATCTCTATTCGATTCTAGGTACTCATTATTATCCATTGATTGTTTTTTCAAGAGTGAAAAGATACGTTTGACAGTGAATTGTATTAAAATTAAAATCAGGGCTTGCTCAAGACCATCTTCTTAGTACTGGGATTTCTACTGCCAATGAAAACGCCAAGAATAACCAATACGCCCATGAGTATTTGAAAGAGGCTCGGAATCTCCATTCCAGATAAAGCGGCAAAAACACTAGCTAAAAAGGGTTGGAGATAGATATACATGCCTGTTACGGCACTCCCCACCTTAGATATGGCATAGATATTAAACAGATAGGCTATAAATGTGGTAAAGACAATAACAAATGACATCCTCAATAGAATACCACTGGGCAATTCGGCCCACTCTATCTCCAGCACCTGATTAAATCCGATGGGCAATACAACGCACAATCCTGCTAAGAAAACCCATTGAATAACCTTAATTGGCGGATATTTTTTCATCAAGGGCCGAACCACCACTAGGTAAGTTGCGTAGAAGCTTGCGTTGAGTAAAATAAAGAAATCGCCAAGAGGATGGCTTTGAATAGAGGACAATTCGCTTCCAATAATAATCAAGGCCAGCGCAGCACTTCCGGCTATGGCTAGGCCAATCCACCTTTGAACCGATATCTTATCCTTGTGCAGCAGTGCCCCTAAGACCACCACCAAGAGAGGCGAAATAGTCATTATGATGGAGCTATTCACTGGCGAGGTCATACTCAATCCCTTAAAAAAGAACAATTGATTTCCTGCCACACCCAACATCCCACATAGAAATATGCGTCCAACATCGCCTTTATCTGGCCAGCTAAAACCCCTTGTTAAGTGTAAGATAAAAAAGAGCAAGGACGCGCCCAGCACTCTTAACAGTATGAAGCCAGAAGACTGCACATAAGCCGGCATTACATCTTTCGCCCATATGTAATTGATGCTATAAATGGCTGCCACACACAGTAGTGCTAGGTGTGCCATACGCTTATCCTTCATCTCTTTTTTCTAAAGGCCCCAAAGGTAATCGGCTCTAGTGGCTTAATTACCTTTGCGTCTTTCTAAGCAATGCAATGACAAAGGATAAATCTGCGGGATTTGGCACCCTAGCCGTACACGCCGGCCAGTCTCCCGATCCTTCCACCGGTGCGGTTATGACACCTGTATATTTTACGTCTACCTATGCTCAGCACGCTCCGGGCGACCATCAGGGTTATGCCTATTCAAGAACGCACAATCCTACCCGCACTGCATTACAAGACAATATTGCTGCTCTTGAAAAGGGAACAAAAGGAATTGCTTTTGCCAGTGGATTGGCAGCTGTAGATGCCATTGTACGCCTATTAAAGCCTGGAGATGAGCTGGTTTCTTCGAACGATCTCTATGGTGGAACCTACCGACTCTTCACCAAGCTCTTCGCGCACTATGGGATTGTTTTCAAGTTCATTGACTTAAGCAACACAGCAAACCTGGAGGAGGTACTATCAGAAAAAACCAAGTTGGTTTGGATTGAAACGCCCTCCAATCCTCTTTTACAAATCATAGACGTTAAGGCCATTGCAGCCTTTAAATTGAAATACGCTTTCGAACTAGTAGTAGACAATACCTTCGCTACCACCTATCTTCAAAAACCCTTAGATCTTGGTGCGGATATCGTTATGCATTCGGCAACTAAATACCTAGGCGGGCATAGCGATGTGGTACTCGGGTTGATTGTCGTTAACAAAGAATCTTTGGCCGAACGCCTTTTCTTTATCCAAAATGCGGCAGGAGCCATTCCGGGGCCTATGGACTGTTTTCTTGTGTTGAGAGGCATCAAAACGCTTCACCTTAGAATGCGTCAACACTGTGAAAACGCCAAACAAATTGCCCATTATTTGCAATCGCATCCCAAAGTTGAAAAGGTCTATTGGCCTGGCTTATCCTCGCATCGCGGACATGGCATTGCGGCAGAGCAAATGAAAGACTTTGGAGGAATGATTTCCTTTAGCATTAAAGGAAACAAAGAAAGCCAAGCCAGAAGTTTTCTTTCTAAGTTAAACCTCTTTACTTTGGCCGAATCTTTAGGTGGAGTGGAGTCTCTTTGTGGACACCCCGCTAGCATGACTCATGCATCCATACCAAGAGAAGAAAGAATAAAAGCCGGATTATCTGACTCACTCATTCGCCTTAGCGTAGGAATTGAGGACGCAGATGACCTGGTTGAAGATATAGATCAAGCACTTTCAAAAATTTAAAATGAATCAGAAATTTGCCGTCATCGGACTTGGGCAATTCGGCAGTAGTATTGCGCGAAAGCTCTCTTTAAAGGGCAGTGAGGTTATTGCCATAGATTCGGATGAAGAAAAGGTAGAAAGCATTAAAAATGATGTTGCCTATGCCGTAACCATGGATTCTACCGAGAAACGCTCGCTAGAGGCACAAAACATCCAAGATATGGATGCTGTAATTGTCTCCATCGGCGCAAACTTTCAAGCTATGCTCCTCACTACTTTTCTTCTGCAAGAATTGGGTGTTAAACGCATTATTGCCCGCGCCCAAGGAATTACCCAAAGACGCATTCTAGAGAAGATGGGAATTACTGAGATACTTCAGCCTGAGGAAGAGGTTGGAAAAAACGTGGCCGAGCAATTGTTCAACCCAGGCGTGCTCATGTGTATGTCTCTACCCGACGACTATGAAATTATAGAAGTTCAGGCACCTAAGTCTATCGCCCGTAGATCTTTGGATGCCATCGGACTAAGAGAAAAATACCACTTGAACTTGGTCACTCTCTTGCGAAAAGTAGATAACGAATACCATATTCAAGGTATTCCGGTAGCAGGCACTGCGCTAGAAGCCGAAGATTTATTGGTGCTTTTTGGAAAGAGTAAACACATCGACCGCTTCATAGAAATAAACAGCTAAAAAAGTACCTTTGATAAAATTTCCCTATGAAAAGAATACTCCTTCTGGCACTATTTGCTCTTAGCCTCGCCTGCTCTAAAGACGACGACAAGAACAACAATCCAAATACAGGCAATGCCGATCTATCTGCCAGACTTGTGGGAAATTGGGAAATGACCGACCTCATCTATGACGCCACCGTTCCCAACCCACTGAACCCTTTCAGTCCCATCAATCTATCAGGACCTGCGGAGAATGTGTACGGCGATTTTATTATCTCGGCATCACCAAACAACGTAGATTACAATTATGGCTTCGACATTGAAAGCCCTCTTGACCCTACTCAATCCTTTCCTATTACGCAGGTAGGACAAGGTACTTGGACTGTCACTACCAATGGAACTAAGGTGGTGGTAGAGCAAAGCAACAATACCACCACAACCTATACCGTGCAGGAAAATGCAATGAACCGTCAGGTTTGGACTGCACGCGTTCCTACTACCGTTCCTGGAATTGGTATAACCGTGAATGCCGACATTCGAATTACTCTTATTCGCAAATAGCCTCCCTCATTAGAATAGGCACTATAGATCTCAAGCATTTGGAAAAGACTTTGGCGCATAAACACGATATCCATCCGTAAGGCGTTTAAGTCTCTCTATTCTTTACTTTTGAAAAACCGCATCCTATTTCTATGAAATTCCTTTTTAAACCCATCCTTCTTCTTACTGCCATCCTACTTCTTGCCGGCAGTTGCAAGAAAGACGATCCTACCCCTCTTACTCCGCCTTCCTCCAACAACAGCCTTTCATCGGGCAATCCCTCGCCTTCTGATGCCGATGCCCTATTGTATGCCATTGTGCAGAAAACTACGCAAGACACTCCTTTTGGTCCCATAGAATTATCTCAAAGCATTCCCCTTGCTGTTTTTGCAAACAATAGCGGCGTACCCGCTTCGGTTGGAAGTGTGTTTATTGAAGATAGAAAAATGACTTTTTTAAGCGGCACCTACACCTATTTACCTGGCTTTATGGATACGCTGGGTCCACTTCAATTAGAAGGAACCGATATTGAATGGCGCATCAGTGGTGGAAATGGATTCTCTTCTTTTACCCGCGTAGACACCAATCCTTGGCCATTCGT
>CALCFH010000137.1 GCA_937900215.1 uncultured Cryomorphaceae bacterium | reverse complement strand
GGGGTGGAAGTTTACATAGCACAGGTGCATATTCGCCTATCACGGATATGGCGCTAAGTTCTGGTCTCAATCCGGTTCTTAACCTCGTTGGTTATTTTGAGACGGATATCGACCTTGATCCTATCTGCGGTGGTTCTCCTAAAACCATGACTGGACTTACAGATGGTTTCATAACTCAACTTGAAAATGTAAATCCTGCTCCCCTAGCCGTTTCCACAGCGTATTATCAATATGTTGGAGCTGATTCTGCCTATGCAGGTGGCTCGGCGGTTTCGGAGGGCTCAAGCGCTATTCTTGCGAAAGGACTTTGCTGGAACACTGCCACGCAGCCTACTCTAGCCCATTCTTTCTCTCTAGAGGGCACAGGTTTAGGATCTTTCAACGCTGTTCTTTCCCCTTTGCAAAGCAATACTACTTACTATTACAGAGCCTACGCATACAACTCAAGCGACACGGCCTACGGAGATGAGTTTAGCTTTACTACTGCCTCTTCTTGCAACTTCATGAACATTAATCAGATAACCAAAATAGGAAACCCCAAAACCTACCAAGTTCAATTCTCTACCGCTTCAGGCAGCTCTTTTGCCCTACAAACCAAACTCAGCAGCGATACGGTTTGGAATACTTCCGCAACTTGGACTAACGCTAGTCTCAATCAGCGCAATTTCCAAGCTTTGGGTTATAATGAATCCATCGATCTTCGTTTGGGTGCTTTTGATGGTAGTACTTGGACCTATGGCTGTCCTTCTAGCTTTACTTCAGAATGCAAGCCTATGAGTGTAAATACCATTGAACTGGTGGCTTGGCTCCTTTCTGCGAAAATGATTCTGCTCTCTTGAAAGCAACTTTCACGGGTGGCTATAGAGCCAAGACTTTCTTGTGGAATACGGGCCAAACCACTCGATTCATTTACGGTAGACAGGGAATAAACTATACTGTTGTAGTTACAGACGAAGCAGGCTGTCAAGATTCAGCTAGTGTTACGGTTGCCTACTTTAATAGAGACAACACTCCCGCTGGATTCTCATTATCAAAAGACAATGCAACTACCTTTACGGGTAACTGGGCTATGCCTACTCTCATGCCTGGTGTAAGCCTCCTTGGCTACAGAATGGCTTACCGTCAGGCCAATGCGGGTGGACCTTGGTCTTACACTCCACTGAGTCTCAACCAAACGGCTACCGTTGATTTTACGGGAAGTGGATTGCCCTCTGGCAACTATGAATTCGCTGCTTTTGCACGTGTAAACGACAATGGCACAATCTTAAACAGTGGCTTTACTTGCAAAGAGCGCAAATTCTACAATGGCATTGGCGCTAAGAATGACGGAGCTTCTATCACTTCTTCTAATCCTCTTGCCTATCCTAACCCTTTCAAGCATTCTATCACTATTCAAATCAATGGCGATTCTAACATTCGAATCTCAGATGCTTTGGGACGTATGATCCTAGAGACTAGCATGAATGCCGGAAGTCACGTTCTAAACACAGCCGATTGGGCCAATGGAGTCTATATATTGGAGGTAATAGGTGAAGAAAACCAAAACATCCGCATTATTAAAGACTAAGTTCTTCTAAATAGTAAATCCCCTTGTGAGCCAGCTCTCAAGGGGATTTTTCATTTCTATACGCCTAGGCACTCCTTGGTGCTATTGGCTATTCAACCCAACTTATTCCTTAGAATCAGGGGCTTCGGGTTTGGTCTCTTCTTCCGTCTCTCCTTTTAGATAGGAAGGAAGTTTAAGTCCAGCCATATCAAACAGGTCGTTTAAGGGAGGTACCGCTTTCATCATTCCAGAAACAAAATTGGCCGTAGAGCCATTTCCATCTTGATTGTTGCCTGAATCCCAAACCGTAATCTTGTCGATTTTAATATTCTTCACAGCCTCTACTTGGGTACGAACCAATTCAGGCAATTTCTCAATTAACAGCAATTGGAAGGCTTTGGTTGGATCTCCTCCGGCGGCACTAACAACTTCCTTATATCCTTCTGCCTGCTTTGTGAGAATCTCAAAAAGTCCTTTTGCTTCGGCTTCCATCTTCGCAAAAATGGCATCGGCCTCACCCATTGCACTTACTCTAATTCTCTCCGCTTCAGCCTGTGCATCAATGATGGCGCGCTGCTTGGCAATTTCAGCGGGTATAACTATGTTGGCAATTTGCGTAGAACGCTCTCTTTCAGATCGAGCCATCTCTGCTTTTTGCTCTGCCACATAGGCTTCTTCTAAGGCTCTGGCTTGCTGAACTTTCTCTGCCGTCATGGCGAGCTTCAATGCCTCTGCTTCCCGCTCCCTTCTGTTTGCCTCTGAATTGGCTATTGCAATTCTAGCCTCGTTCTCTCCTTGAATAGCAATGGCATTCGCTTCGGAG
>CALCFH010000136.1 GCA_937900215.1 uncultured Cryomorphaceae bacterium | reverse complement strand
GATCTTCTACCCGCTACCAACCAAGATAATTTGTCTTTTACGATTGGCCCTTCCAATAAAAGACGACTAGACAATAAGCCTACTCCACCTGTTCCAGAGAAGTGTTTTGAATTGCCTTCTCTTAATCGTATATCTAAAACCGATGAAAGTCTGCCTCCATATTCGGCGGGAATTCCACCCTTGTATAATTTCATTTCTTTTACCGCATCTGCATTGAAAACCGAAAAGAAACCGGCCAAATGAGAGGCATTGAATACAGGAGCCTCGTCGCCCAAAATGAGATTTTGGTCAATATTCCCACCACGCACATTAAATCCGCTCGAACCTTCACCAATAGTACTGACACCTGGAAGCAAAGTAAGGGTTCGAATGATATCTACCTCTCCGAGAAGTTGAGGCATTTTTTTAATTTCTTTAGCTTGTAACTTACTCACGCTCATTTCTACAGATGTCACTTGGTTTTCCAATGAACTCTCGGTAATTAGAATTTCTTGCAATTGCTCAGAAGATTCTTTTAATTCTATGTTGTATTGGATGTTTTTATCCAATTTAAGAGAAATGGTTTTTTCCTCAAATCCTAGATAGTTGAAGATTAGAATAATGTTTCCTTTATCTAGAGAAAGGGAATAAAAGCCGTATTCGTTGGTGACGGTGCCCTTCTTAAGAGATTTCTCTACAATGCTTACTCCAATTAATTGTTCACCCGTTGAAGCATCTCGTACGGTACCACTGACTGTAAAAGACTGTTGAGAATACGAGGCGGAGAGACTAAAACTAGCCAAAAGAAGGCTAAACCAAAATCGTTTTATCATTTTCGTTAAATCGAGCACAAAGTTTCACTTTTATCGCAAGAGTGCGGCATATGAATGTTGTATTTTCGTTAAATATCAAATTATCTCCTCCAAATGCGTTTCCGTACTCCACTGTTTATTCTTTCTTTACTGTGCATCACCGCAGTAATAGCGGCAGGATTTTATTTTCCCGCAGAGCAAAAAGAAAAAAATAAGGTGCTTGTTTCTGTAGTATATGATTACCTAAACAATGCCCACTTCCGTCCAAGAGAATTGAACGATGAATTTTCACAAATAGTTTTCAAAGAATACATTGAAGATTTAGATTTTGGCAAGCGATTTCTTCTGAAAGGTGACATTGATAAGCTTAAAAAGTTCGAAACTAAAATCGACGATCAGATTAAGGCAGGCGAAACAGATTTGTTTGAGGCGAGTACAGCTATAATTCTTCAGCGCAGGCAAGAAGCGCGCGAATACGTGAAAGTGCTCTTGGCTGGACCTTTCGAATTAGAGAAGAAGGAGTTTTATGAATCGGATGCAGAAAAGCGTGAATTTGCCAAAACCGCCAATGAGTTGAAAGACGAGTGGCGCAAATATTTAAAGAGCCGAGTAGTTGGAAGAGTGTATGATCAGCTGGAAGAACAAGAAAAAAGAAAAGAAAATCAAGATTCTACATTGGTTATTAAGTCGCTCGCAGAAATGGAAGAAGAGGCGAGAGTAAAAGAGTTAGAGCTTCATGAAGAGTGGTTTTCGGAGCTCGATGAAATGCGCGAAGACGACTGGATTGGAATTTATTTAAATGCCATTACAGGTTATTACGATCCGCATACTGAATATTTTCCACCAGAACAGAAAGAAGCTTTTGAAGTAGAGATGACGGGTCAGTTTGAAGGGATTGGAGCTCAACTTCTTCAAAAGGGAGAATTTATTACCATCGATAAAGTAATTTCAGGTAGTGCATCTTGGAGACAAGGTGAGCTTGAAGTAGGAGATGCCATTTTAAAGGTTGCTCAAGGAGATGAAGAACCCGTTGATGTTGTAGGTATGCCCGTTCGTAAGGCAGTTAAATTGATTAGGGGTAAGAAGGGTTCTGAGGTTCGACTTACGGTCCGAAAATTAGATG
>CALCFH010000135.1 GCA_937900215.1 uncultured Cryomorphaceae bacterium | reverse complement strand
TCCGTCTCTCTCATGGCGTGTTCACCACCAAGGAAGAGATTGACTATAGCTTAAATGTTCTTCAAGAAATTATTGAACAAAAAGTAGAAGCCTAGTTAGAAAGCCATTACTCGTTTTCGCTTATTACAATAGTATCTTCATCGGATGCTCGGTAACCAAAGAGTTTTTTCTCCTTGATTATCATATCTACATAAGGAGGTAAATATTTTTCCCATCCATCTTCACCTTCTTTTATCATATGTAGAACTTTTGGTGAAAATATCTGCAGAATACTTTTATCGAAATTCTGAATATCAACCAATCGTCTATTGAATATTAAGTAGTCTGAAAGTGGTTTAAATCTAGGATGCACCTTCATATTTTCAATGGTCTGTAATTCAGACGATTTGTTTGTTTGAGAAGGGTAAACATACATTTTCAAATCATTTGAAAAGAGAATGCCCATGGCTTCTAAAGTTCCTCCTTTTAATTCGCGATAATATTTCTCATTGAATACTTCTTTAAGATTGGTAAGACCCATGATCAATCCCATTCTACTCTTGGTATAGCGACTAAAATATTCAACCAGACGGAAGTACTCTTGGTAGTTAGATATGAGAACAGTATGGCCTAGAGAACAAAGAATTTCGGCCCTATCGAGAAAGTCTTGCTCGTTGATTTCTCCCTCGGCTCTCAAATTATTCAAGGTAATTTCAAAAAGAACTACTAGATTGTCTTTGTCTACTCTTTTCTCCTTGGTAAACATATTGTAGCCCTTTTGAAGCATATCTAAATTCACCTTAGTAACGGGTCTAAAACTACCTCTTATAGCTAGAATGTTCTTTTTATAGAGTAGGGCAGCAGGCAATAAATTATGTCCATCTGGACCAAAAATTACGGCATCTGTCATACCATTTTTAAGCAGCTGTAGGCTCAATAAGCGATTGTCGACATTTTCGAAACAAGGTCCAGAAACGTGAATCATATCAATCTCAATACGATCCAAAGGAATGTTATCAAAAAGTGATTTCAGGAGAAGATTAGCGTCAGTATGATGTTTAAATGCACCATAAATTAAATTAACACCCAGTTCCCCTATGGTTTCTTGCTGAAGCTTAGCCTCTGTTTCTTTCATACGTATGTGAAAGACTATGTCGTTATGAGGTCCGTCTGCTTCCGCCTGAAATCGAATACCCATCCAACCATGACCTAAAAATTTCTTAGTGAAATTGATAGTGGCTACGGTATTGGCATAGGCAAAAAAGCGACGATTTGGGAATTGTGAATTATCTAATCTTTCTTGCATCAGACCATATTCATGGTCAATCATTTTTCTCAAACGAACCTCTGTAACATATCTGCCATCGGACTCTTTCCCATAGATTGCGTCCGAAAAATCTTTATCGTATGCAGACATTGCCTTGGCAATGGTTCCAGATGCCCCACCTGCTCGAAAGAAGTGCCGAACGGTTTCTTGACCTGCTCCAATTTCAGCAAAGGTTCCATAGATATCTGGATCTAAATTAATCTTAAGTGCTTTTTGGGCGGGAGTGAGTTGAAAGGGCTGATTCATAATAAAATTTGAATAACAAAGGTACATTAACCGCATAACCTTGTCTTATTGTTCGATACTTTTAAACCAGAAAAATGAAACAGAAAATTACCATTTTAGGATCGGGTACTTCACAAGGAATTCCGGTTATAGGTTGTCATTGTAAAAGCTGTAACTCGTCAGATCGCAAAGACAAGCGCTTCCGAACTAGCGCATTCATTGAGGTGGATAAGGTTAAATTACTAATTGATGCCGGACCTGATTTGCGTATGCAATTACTTGCGAATTCTATTGAAGATCTTGATGCTGTTCTTTTTACGCATGAGCATCAAGATCATACGGCTGGTTTAGATGATTTAAGACCTATTGTATTCAAACAGAAAAAGGCAATGCCACTCTGGTGCAGTACTCAAGTTCAAAGGAGGCTAATAGAACAATATTCATATACCCTAACGAATGCCGAATATCCAGGCGTTCCAAAATTTCAATACTGCAATTTTAATGGAGATTATTTCAAAATTCAGGGAGTTGAAGTGCTTCGGATTCATGCGAAACACGGTCAAATGGATGTGAGTGGTTTTAGAATAGGAGACATCACTTATTTAACTGATTTGAATTTCATTAGTAACGAGGAACTTAAAAAAGTCTTTGGGAGCAAACTACTCATTCTAGGTTGCCTCCGAAGAGAGTCTCATCACAGTCATTTTAATCTTGAAGAAGCGATTGAAGTTGGCCTAAAATCAAATGTTCCAAGAATCCTTTTCACACATTTGAGTCACCATTTCGAAATCCACGGAGAATTAAGTGCATTGCTACCAAGCGGATTTGAGCTGGCTTTTGATGGCCAAACCATAGAACTCTGATCTCAAATGGGCGAGTGAAAGGCAAAAAAAAACTCCAAGTGATTGTTTTAAAACAACTTGGAGCAGTAGTAGCGAAGGGGGGAATCGAACCCCCGACCTCAGGGTTATGAATCCTGCGCTCTAACCGTCTGAGCTACCTCGCCATATCCTTTCTAAAAAGGGCTGCAAAGATAGTTGAAAAGACAATGAAAGAAAAAAAAATAGTTCGTTTCTAGCCATCATTTTTTTCTAAATTGGCGGCTTATCTAATTTGATTTCATACTAGAATATGGCAGATAAAATTCAATTCGAAATTGAGTTCCCGGTGAAGGCATCGCCAAAGATGTTATTTCCATTTTTATCCACTCCTAGTGGACTTTCCGAGTGGTTTTGCGACGATGTCAATTCAAGAGGGGAGCTCTTCAAGTTCTTTTGGGAGGGAAGTGAAGAATCCGCAAAGCTCATTGCAAAAAAGAACGATAAATTCATTCGTTGGCGTTGGCTAGAGGCAGAAGAAGAAGGATTAAAAACTTTTTTCGAATTTAGACTCGAAGTAGATGAGTTAACAAATGATGCTTCTCTTATTATAGTAGACTTTGCCGAGGAAGAGGAAATTGAAGAAGCTAAATTACTGTGGAACAGTCAGATAAGTACGTTATTACACGTAATCGGATCTTAAAAAGAAAACAAGAGATTTTGGGTTTACTGATCCTTTGGACCTTTTGGTACTTATGGATCAGTCAACATTTATCTAAAATCGAGCTACATCTCTTTTTGAATGGCTTTACTCAATTGGAGTATGATTCATTCTTTAAGCTGATTACTCATTTGGGCGATGGACTGATTTTTCCATTATTTTCTGTGCTTCTCTTATTCTGTTCATATCGCAATGCCTTGTCGTTCATAGTATTAGGCATCTCTGTTTTACTGGTGTCTCAAATTATGAAACAATGGTTTTTTGCTGATATGCTTAGACCAACAGCAGAACTTGAAGGCTACATTTATCGGTTAATACCCGATTTTAATACACATCGAAACAATAGTTTTCCTTCAGGACATTCTACTGCCGCCTTTGCTGCAGGTGTTTGGTTTTATTTGAACATTAGAAATAAAATGCTGGCCCTTCTAGTTATTCTGTTAACATTATTGACAGCATTGTCTCGAGTATATCTCAATCAGCATTTCATGGGTGACATTATTGCAGGGGCATGGATTGGCTCTCTTTTAGCCTTTGGTATTTATTCGTATTCAAGAAAATGGAAAGGCGATTCTTGGGACTCTAGTTTTCTTTGGCCAAAGAATAAATCAAAAGAACTAAGTTAGTTTTTGAGCAATTTCTTTTCCAACACTGGCCCCAATGGCTATTCCCATGCCTCCT
>CALCFH010000134.1 GCA_937900215.1 uncultured Cryomorphaceae bacterium | reverse complement strand
AGGGGAGGACTATTGGGATTCGATGGATTTGCTGCGGTATTGTCGTAAACACATTTTGCAAAGAAGATAGAACCCGCAGGAATTTTAATCATTTTGGTAGGCTTATATATCCCCTGCCAGTTGAAATCCCATTGAGGAATAGAGATTACAGGCACCGTATCGCCTTGCGGGTTGCGGAAAAAGAGTTCCCAAGAACTGCCGATTAAATGAGAGTGGGGAATGAATCCGATTAAGCTTTTATCTGTCTGAACGGTAAAAGAGCGGGTTACTGTTTTAATTTGATCTGGCGGAATAACCAATTGTGTATAGGCGTATTCTAGATTTTCCACTTCCCGTGTGATGGGTTGTTGGCGGAAGAAAACATTCACGTATGAACTGTCTTTCTCAGCAGTAGGGTAAGGAGCATAATGAATTTGAACTAAGAGATTGGAGTTGGCCTTTAAGATCTGGCCGGTTCCATCGGGGAAGAAATCGGGAATTAAACCCGGCGCCCATCCACCATGAAACTCATCGAGCTGATTTCCGGGCACTGAAAAGCTGCCAAAAGAAGTATATCCATAACCCGGATCTTGGTTGTCTAAGACTTGTCCAATACCTGTAGATTCAGAGGCCAGAAGAGCGTGGTGCACAATCTTGCTATTCCCTCCTCTGAACTCAAAGGCGGCAATTTCTGTGTTTTGAGTAAGGCCAGTGGGCAGTACAAAAACGCGGTAATCGTCTTGGTTGTTTCCTGCAATGGTGTAGGATTCTGCCATAGAAAGCACTAAATCTGGAACTCCCAACACAGAGCCCGTTGGAAAAACAGGAAGGTTGGGTTCAAGACTGGGATTGCCCTGTGGAGCACCGTTCATTACCCAATCGTGAATGAGTTGCTTTTCTTGAGCCGTAAGAATGCGTGCTCCAACTAGATCAGAATACTCCGCATCGGGCGGCCAAGGGGGCATATAGCCCGATTGGGTAACCGCATCGATAGTAAGGGCAAAGTTGAAGACTTCATTGTAATTGGTAAAAGGCATGGGACCTATTTCACCGGCTCTATGGCAAGAGGTGCACTTTTCATAAATAATAGGCGCAATGTGCTCACTAAAGTTTACCGTTTGAGCGGATAATGCCATCCCACTACTAAGCAGGAAAAGAAAGAGTAGGCGTTTCATCATGATTGTGGTTTTTTAGAAGGAATTAAACATCCGATTGGGTCGGTGAAATCAAAGTTGCGGAAGGGTGCGGAATGGAGTTCTGCCAAAACCAGATACAGTTCTCTTTCAATGCCGGCCCGACGTCTTTTACCAAGGGCAACAAAGCTATTGTCTATTCTACCTCGGTAGGCCAAACGTTGGTCCTTAAACACAAAGACCTCAGGCATAGTAGTGGCCTTCAATTCTTGGGCTTTTTCCCAGGCATCGGGGCCAATGGCGTCTTTGTTCAAGCCCATTTTCTCAAGGAAAGCACGATTTTCACCTTTCACTTTTTCAGAGAGGGGGAAGTAGTATTCAAAGACCACCTCTTCTTTAAACTCTTCTTCCAATGCTTTTAGCTCGAGCGACTGGCTGATGGAAATGGGGCAGTCGGGCGAAAGAAAAACAAGAACAGAAATAGTCTTTGCTTCTTGTGCCAAAGAGAATAAAGGCAAGAGGAACAAGGCCAAAGAGAATCTAATTGGCCGATACAAAGAGAATCGAGAAAGGGGAAATAGAGAATACACCTTGGGGCTTTGAGTAAATAATATACGTACTATTGAAGGCTAATATAATCAAATTGAGCAGGCTATGAACTTCCAATCGCCAGAGGAATACCTTTCTAATTTAGATCCGTCGAGGCAAGAGCCAATGAACCAATTGCGCGCCATAGTGCAGGCGCATTTGCCCAAAGGCTTTGAAGAAACTATGAGTTATGGAATGATAGGCTATGTGGTGCCGCATTCTCTCTATGCTGCTGGCTACCATTGCGACCCCAAACTGCCTCTTCCCTTTTTAAGCATTGCCTCTCAAAAGAATTTCATTGCCGTATACCATATGGGTATCTATGCCAATCCAGAACTACACGAATGGTTTGTGGGCGAATATCCCAAGCATGTAAAAACCAAGTTGGATATGGGCAAAAGTTGCATCCGCTTTAAAAAGCCAGAGCTCCTTCCATTCTCATTGATCGGAGAACTTTGTGAAAAGATGACCGTAGAACAATGGATAGAAACCTACGAAACCCAATACAAGCGATGAGAAAGCTTCTCTTTTTACTCAGAGGAATTAACGTCGGCGGACACAACAAGCTTCCGATGGCTCTATTGAAAGAAATAGCTGGGGAGATAGGAATTCAAAATGCAACAACGTATATACAGAGCGGCAATTTAGTTGGAAGGGTAACGGAAGATAAAAGCAGCAATGAATGGGCTGAAGCATTGTCGAAAGCCCTTTTAAAGAAAACCGGAATGCAATTGCCCGTTCTTTCTTTTTGGGTGGAAGAATGGAAGGAAGTGCTGGAAAACTGTCCTTTTGAAGTAGAAGAGGAGAAGCTTTTAAGTGTAAGTGTGGTTGAAAGAGAAATAGTAGTTGAGAAGCAAGATTGCCTTGCTACCATTTCGAAAGGAAACGAGCGCTATGCCTTTAAGGGAAGAGCCTTTTACTTGCACAGTCCGGAGGGATATCGCACTACTGCTTTTACACCCCAGAAACTCGAAAAGTGTTTGCAGCAAGCTACCACTACCCGAAACTGGAGAAGCTGCCGTGCAATAGACGCTTTGTTAGACAGTTAATTCTCAAAGAAAGAAGAGCTAAGCACTTCCATTTTACAAGCTATCCGACCTACTAAGGACTAAGTCGATTAGCGTACCTTTAGGCCCTTTAAAACTATTGCACTTTTAATTCGCATGTTAACAAATCTCATAGGTAAAGTTTTCGGAACCAAATCGGAGCGGGATCTTAAAACCCTTCGTCCTTTTATAGATCAAGTATCCTCGGTTTATCCGCAAATAGCCGCACTTTCAGACGATGAAATTCGTCAGAAAACCACTGAATTCAAAGGCCGTATTCAACAGGCCATTGCCGAGCAAAACGCCAGACTACAGGAGCTAAAAGCAAAGCTGGAAGAAGAGCATGAGCTAGATGGAAAGGAGGCGCTCTATGCAGAGCAAGAAAAGCTGAATAAGGAGATTTACGAAATCACCGAGAAAGTCTTAGAGGAAATTCGTCCGGAGGCCTTTAGCGTAATCAAAGAAACCGCCAAGCGATTGGCAGAGAAAGGCGAGTTGGTGGTAACGCCAACGGAAGTAGATGCTGAATTTGAAAAGCGCGAATTCGTAGAGATACGCGATGGAAAAGCCCATTGGAAAAACAAATGGCTAGCCGCTGGCAACGAAATCACCTGGGATATGGTGCATTACGATGTGCAGCTCATTGGAGGCACCGTACTTCATCAGGGTAAAATTGCCGAAATGGCAACGGGAGAAGGTAAAACCTTAGTGGCTACTCTTCCGGTTTACCTGAATGCCTTATCAGGAAAAGGAGTGCATTTGGTTACGGTAAACGATTACCTAGCCCGACGAGATAGCGAGTGGATGGGACCTTTGTTTCAATTTCACGGACTCAAAGTAGATTGCATTGATCGCCATCAACCCAACTCGCCCGAAAGAAGAAAAGCCTACCAAGCGGATATCACTTATGGAACCAACAATGAGTTTGGTTTCGACTATCTGCGCGATAATATGGCGCGTTCGGTAGACGATTTGGTACAGAGAAAACACAATTATGCCATTGTAGATGAGGTAGACTCTGTTTTAATTGACGATGCGAGAACGCCTTTGATAATAAGCGGACCCACCCCAAAAGGAGATATTCAAGAGTTCGACGATTTAAAGCCGCACGTTATAAAGTTAATGAATGCTCAGAAGGCGCAAGTGCAGCAAGAATTGCAAGAAGCGAAGAAATTCATAGAGGCGGGCGACGATAAGCAAGGTGGATTTCATTTATTGAGAGCACATCGCGGTTTGCCTAAGAGTAAAGCCATTATAAAATTCCTTTCAAGCGAAGGAATGAAGACCTTGCTGCAGAAGACCGAGAACCACTATATGCAAGATCAAAGTAAGGAGATGCACAAAGTAGATGCAGCCTTATACTTTGTAATCGACGAGAAACAAAATCAAGTAGAGCTTTCAGAACGCGGATTGGATTTGCTTGCAGCGGATACGGATCCATCCTTCTTTATCCTTCCAGACATAGCCACAGAGATCTCAGAAATAGAAAAGTTACAAGTAGATGTAAAGGAGCGAAGTGAGAAGAAAGAAAGCCTCTTGCGCGACTTCGGAGTGAAGAGCGAAAGGGTGCACACCATGAACCAATTATTGCGCGCCTATGCCCTTTTTGAAAAGGACAATGAGTATGTGGTAATGGAGAATAAGGTGAAGATTGTAGACGAGCAAACGGGTCGTATTATGGAAGGCCGTCGCTATTCTGACGGCTTACACCAAGCCATTGAGGCCAAAGAAAGTGTAAAGATTGAAGCGGCTACCCAGACCTATGCAACGGTAACCTTGCAGAACTACTTCCGCATGTACGATAAGCTGGCCGGAATGACCGGAACAGCAGAGACGGAAGCGGGCGAGTTTTGGGATATCTACAAATTAGAGGTGGTGGTAATTCCAACCAATCGTCCTATTCAGCGCGACGATCGCGAAGACTTGGTGTACAAAACCAAGAGAGAAAAGTACAATGCCGTAATTGAAGAGATTGTAAAGCTTACCGAAGCGGGGAGACCTGTTTTGGTGGGAACAACCAATGTAGAGATTTCTGAATTGTTGAGCAGAAGCTTGAAGTTGCGCAAGATTCATCACAATGTCTTGAATGCCAAATTGCATCAACGGGAGGCGGAAATTGTAGCCGAGGCAGGAAGGCCAGGCATAGTAACCATAGCCACCAATATGGCAGGTAGAGGAACAGACATTAAGCTTAGTCCGGAGGCAAAGGCCTCAGGAGGATTGGCCATTATAGGCACAGAGCGCCATGATTCTCGACGTGTTGACCGCCAGTTAAGAGGCCGTTCGGGTCGTCAGGGTGATCCAGGAAGCTCACAGTTTTTTGTTTGCTTAGAAGACAATCTTATGCGCTTGTTCGGATCAGAGCGAATAGCGGGATTGATGGATAAAATGGGATTGGAAGAAGGCGAGGTAATTCAGCATCGCATGGTTTCTAAGAGCATAGAGCGCGCACAGAAGAAGGTAGAGGAGAACAACTTCGGTGTTCGTAAGCGCTTGTTGGAGTACGACGACGTAATGAACAGCCAGCGCGAGGTAGTCTATGCCCGAAGGCGCAATGCATTGTTTGGAGACAAATTGTCTACGGATTTGGCCAATATGATCTTTGATACAGCGAGTACCATTGCCAATCAATATATAGATACCAAGAATGCAGAGGAGCTGAGGTTGGATGCCTTCCGAGTTTTTGGAATAGAGTGGGGAAGCGATCGTTCTACGGAGAAAGTCAGCGCAGAAGAGTTAACAGATCAACTGTATGCAGAGGCTATGGAAGCCTATGGAGCAAGAATGCAGCGCATGGCAGAATCTTCTATGCCCGTTATTCGCAATGTGTATGAAACGCAGCGCGCGCAATATCAGAATATTGTTGTGCCCTTTACGGATGGAGTGAAAATGCTACAAGCCGTCACCAATTTGGAGAAAGCCTACCATTCGAACGGAACACAGGTGGTGCGCGATTTTGAAAAGGGTATTTCCTTGGCACTCGTAGACGATGAGTGGAAGGATCACTTGAGAAAGCTAGACGATTTACGCCAATACGTTCAAGGAGCGGTGTACGAACAGAAAGATCCGTTGCTGATTTATAAGTTCGAGAGTTTCGAGTTGTTCCGCACCATGATGGAGAAATTGAATCGCGAGATATTGTCGTTCTTGTTTAAAGGCAGTATTCCGCTTCAAGAAGGCGCGCCTATTAAACAGGCAAGTAGACTAAGAAGACCAGATCCGGTTACTACAAGCGGACCGGGAGCACCCCAAGCAGAAGGCAGAAGTGCGGCGCCTCCTCGTCAGCAAACCGTAATTAAGCAAGAGAAAAAGTTTGGCAGGAACGATATGGTGAACATCCGCAACCTTTCTACCGGCGAACAAAAAGCGGTAAAGTATAAGGTAGCCCAGCCATTAATTGAAACCAATCAATGGATTATCGAAGACTAGTAATTGGGCTTTTGTTTTTTGGCTTACTAGGGTGTTCTACTGAACAACAAGCCTGTTTTGATTCGAATTCTAGAGACATACTTCGGTCGGGTAAATATGAATCGCCTGAATATAGAGGGGCTCATTATTCGCACCATAGAGAACTCGAATGGGCCGGTGAACTATTCATTTGCCTTTCGCAATGATAAGAGAGAATTGGTCGTTAGGGCAGAATCCGAGATGTATTGTGGCTATCTGATCTTAATAGTAGAGAACGAAGATGAGAACAGCAAAAAGTTACAAAACAACTCAGGTTACGCTGGAAGTGTTTTACAGGGTTTAGAATTCAGCAATAACAACGGAATAGTAAAGTATATTTCTTTGGAGGCGATTTTGGATTAATTGTATTGGAGTAAGCAAGCCTTAAAAAGGGATGCTTTTTTGGAGAATAAATAGAAAACCCCCCATTGTCTTTTGGCAATGGGGGTTTTTCTATAAAATCAAGCGAAACTTTATTCTACGGTAACGGATTTAGCCAAGTTTCTGGGCTGATCTACGTTACAGCCTCTCATAACCGCAATATGATACGATAATAACTGAAGCGGAATAGTAGTAAGTAGCGGAGTAAAGACATCCATGGTATCTTCTACCTCAATGACGTACTCTGCCGTTGCTCTAATTTCTGTATCTGCCTTGTTTACAATGGCTATAATTCTTCCATTACGGGCCTTCACTTCTTGCACATTACTCACAATTTTCTCGTAGTGAGAAATCATAGGAGCAATAACCACTACGGGCATATTTTCATCAATAAGCGCAATAGGACCGTGTTTCATTTCAGCGGCCGGATATCCCTCTGCATGAATATAGGAGATCTCTTTTAGCTTAAGAGCGCCTTCTAGTGCAACGGGGAAATTATAGCTTCTTCCTAAATAGAGGAAGTTATGAGAATCTTTAAAACGAGCGGATATTTCACGAATGGTCTTGTCGCTTTCTAGCATGCGCTCAATCTTGCCTGGAATGGCATTTAATTCAATGAGCATTCTTTGGAAATCGGAAGATTTAATGGTTCCTTTTTCCTTACCTAGGTATAAAGCGATGAGGGAAAGAACAGAAACCTGAGCTGTAAAAGCCTTGGTAGAAGCTACACCAATCTCTGGCCCGGCATGGGTATAAGCACCGGCATGCGTTTCACGGGCAATGCTTGATCCAACCACATTGCAAATACCAAAGATGGTAGCGCCTTTAGATTTAGCCAATTTAATGGCAGCTAGTGTATCGGCGGTTTCACCTGATTGAGAGATGGCAATAACCACATCTTTTTCACCAATAATCGGATTGCGGTATCTGAATTCAGAGGCGTATTCCACTTCTACAGGAATGCGTGCCAGGTCTTCAAAAATATATTCTGCAACAAGACCAGCATGCCAAGAAGTACCACAAGCTACAATGATAATTCGATCTGCGTGAAGAAACTTCTCTTTGTATTCTTCTAAGCCCGCCATTTGTATAATACCACGGTCTACAAGCAAACGACCTCTTAAACTATCGTAGATAGAGCGGGGCTGTTCGTAGATCTCTTTCAACATAAAGTGATCGTAGCCCCCTTTCTCAATAGCCTCTAAGTCCATTTGAAGCTTAGTGATATACGGATCAACTAATTTATTGTTGTTCAAAGAGCGCACTTCAAGTGGTGCACCCAATTGAATAACCGCCATCTCATCTTCATTTAAATACACCGCATTTTTGGTGTACTCAATAAAAGGAGTAGCATCTGAAGCGATAAAGTATTCGCCTTGTCCGATTCCTATAACAAGTGGACTTCCCTTTTTTGCAACCACAATGCGGTCCGGCTGTTCTTGGTCTACTACGCAAATGGCATAGGCACCAACTACCTGGTTAAGGGCAATGCGCACACCCTCTTCCATGCCTATATCCTCGCCGATCATAATATCTTCAATGAGGTTTACAAGAACCTCTGTATCGGTATCGCTGTGAAAGTGAAAACCTCTACGCACTAAAGCTTCTTTAAGCGAAGCATAGTTCTCTATAATTCCGTTGTGAATTAAGGCTAGTCTTCCGCTTTGCGAGATATGAGGATGGGAGTTTACGTCGTTTGGAACACCATGGGTGGCCCAACGAGTGTGTCCAATGCCAATGCTTCCACCTACATTTTGGCCTTCGCTGACCTTTTCAAGGTCGCTCACTTTTCCTTTGCATTTATAATGGCGTAAACCGCCATTTAACAGAGCAATGCCAGCACTATCGTATCCGCGGTATTCTAATCTCTTAAGTCCTTGTATGATTATAGGATAAGATTCTCTATGGCCAATGTAGCCTACAATTCCACACATAATTTGGTTTGTTTACAGATTTTGACTGAAGTAAATATCTAAGGTTAATGGATTAATTGGATGGAGGTTGCCATTCAGTTTGACCCTATTGGAAGAAGAGGCACCTCCGCCCGCAACTAAAAACAAGCGTGTACCAGATTTATCTTCATTGATGCGCTCAAAAATATGCCGGGTAATATTGAAGCGATATTCTTTTTGTCGGTATTCTCCTTTTATCAACGTACCGCCTATTCCGGCGCTAGCGCCCAAATTGTAATCTTTGATCAAGACCTTAGATGAATCGTTGCCTATTTCCAAGACAAGAAGCTGTTGAGGTGGAAGAACTCCATTCGCATCTGCACCAATTTCTACTGAAAGAACCAGTTCTGCTTTATTTATTAGGAAGGCAGAATCGGCCAAGTTGTGTAAATCTGGAAACTCAATGGCGGTAAGAACACCACCCATTGCTTGAACATAGGTGTACAGCTCTCCGTTGACCACATCTGGATTATTGACATCAAAAACAGCAGTGGTATAGTCGTGCGTAAAGTGATTGACAGTAGTTCCACTATTGTCGGTTTCGAGTTGAAATACGTTCGTATCCGTATCGTTGTGGTAAAAGAGTTGCATTCTACTTACCCCAGTTATGGCATCGAGGTATAAAAACGAGCCGTCTTCTCCACCCGATTCTACAAGAATTCCATTGAAATACTGAATAAAGGCATCGTTATCTATAAAATCTGCCGAAGAGTTGCTTGCGGCATCTATTATTTTCTGCTGTAGATACGAGACATCCATTGGAATAATCATTCTAGGCGACAGCGTATCTCCTCCATCAAAAACAAAGGTTCTTGGATAATGCGGAACGGCTCCGGTTTCACCCAGAAAAGTGCCTTTTGTCCATATTTTATTTGAGTAATACAGCTTGTCTTCATCTGGATCCATGAATTCGTCTAAGGCATAGACTTTCACATTCATTGGCTTCATGGTATCGCCGTAGGAGCCTACATATCTCAGGAAGAGTCGGGCTGAATCTAGAATGGGATTGGATCCGAAATTTGGCTGAGCTGTTTCTAAGAGCAGATGGGTAACGAAGGAAGCTTGATGAAATCCGATTTCGGGATCTTGAACCGATCCGACAATGGCTCTAGTAGGATTGGTAGTGAGGATAGAGTCATCGGCCAAACTAAAACTAATGGCTTTAAACTGTTTCAAAACTCCAACTCTACCTCTCGATTCGTTCAGAGTATCAAGACCAATCAGTCCACTATCTTTTTCGCAAGACAACAAGAAAGCCACCCCGAGGATGGCTCCTATTAAAATTTTAAATGTTTTCTTCATTGCAAGTACTGGAGCGCAAGTTTATAATGCGATTACCTCTTGGGTAACTTGCTCATAGAAACGCTCAATTTGGGCAATTTCGTCTGCAACATTTTCTACTAATAAAGCATTGGGATGCAGTTCGTCTATCAGACTACCTAAACTGCCGTTTACGTCTTTGTGACGAATAACAGCGTCACTGTAGCGCACGCCTGCTTTAGAAAGGCATTCAACATCGGCCGATTCAAAGTTCTTGAGATGCTTGCTGTTTACTCCGTCGAAATTCAGTCCGTTTAGGAGCTTTTCAGTGAAAGGTTCACAATAATCGAAGCTGTAGATGCTTGAAATCACCTTGGTATCCATAAAAAGAGGATCATCAGAATGAAATTCTTTTAGATATAGGGGAAGGAGAGCTGCCATCCAGCCGTGTACATGAATAATGTCTGGAGACCAACCCAATTTTTTAACGGTTGCTATAACCCCTCTGCAGAAAAAGAGTGCTCTCTCATCATTGTCATCATGAAACTTGCCTTTATCGTCGAAAAACACAGACTTTCTCTTGAAGTATTCCTCGTTGTCAATAAAATATACTTGAATACGAGCAGAAGGAACAGAAGCAACCTTAATGATAAGCGGCTGGTCCATATCGTTTACTACAATGTTGATTCCGCTTAAGCGAATCACTTCATGCAGCTGATGTCTGCGTTCGTTAATGACACCAAAGCGGGGCATAAAAACCCGAACTTCGTGTCCTTTTTCATTCATTTTCTTGGGAAGGGTGAGCGCAACTTTGGAGATTTCGGATTCGTCTAGGTAAGGGGTGATTTCCTGCGAAACATAGAGTATTCTCTTCTTATCCATAGTCGATGTTTTTCTTATTAGTGGCGTTTGCAAAGGTAGTCATTTTTCGGCTTGGTTGGGCTGTCAGAACCCTTTAGCTTTGGGCCTAGCACATTCGATATGATTCAGATACTCATAAACAGGAAAGATTTAGCCAATCATTTATTTCAATTGAGGGCGAACGGCTTAAGTTTGGGTTTCGTACCAACTATGGGTGCCTTGCATGATGGTCACCTCTCATTGGTTCAAAAGGCCCGCGAAAATACAGACCATGTGGTGGTAAGTATTTTTGTTAATCCGAATCAATTCAACAATTCCAAAGACTTGGAATTATACCCTCGCGATGTGTATGGCGATATTGAGAAGCTAGAAACTACCGCTTGCCATTCTATTTATATACCTACTGTTGAAGACGTATATCCATCCAACTACCAACAGCCCTATTACAATTTAGGTGAACTCGAAAACACCTTGGAAGGCTCTTCTCGTCCAGGTCATTTTCAAGGAGTTGCAGCAGTATTAGAGCGGTTTTTTATGGATATTGCACCCGAAAAGGCTTTTTTCGGGGAGAAAGATTTTCAACAGGTTGCTGTGGTTCGCAAATTGGTTGAGCTCAAGCAAATTCCTATTGAAATAGTGGCTTGTGCTACTTTGCGTGAGAAAGACGGATTGGCCATGAGTTCGCGCAATAGGAGACTAAACCCTGAATTGCGAGCTAAAGCGGCTCAAATCTTCATGGAGATGCAGAAAATTTCGAAGGCAAAAACGCTAGAAGACCTCATTCGAATTCAAGATGAGTCGATGGCTTATTTGAACTCCATAGACGGATTTAGTGTTGAATACCTGGAAGTGGCCAATGCAAATTCGTTTGAACCCCTATCGAAACAATCATTGCTTTCCTCCCCTTCGGATTGGCGCATCTTCGCCGCAATAAATGTGGGCGGAATTCGACTCATAGACAATTGTCCCATTGAGTTGGGCGGATAATTCATTCAGAAGTTAAAAAGAAACCCCTTGAATAAAGACATTCTAGAAAGAGCCTTTGAACTCATGAGTCAGGCGAAGGCCATGACAGCGCTTTACGAAGCAGAACGTGAAACAACCTCAAAATATGTTCACGCCACTTCGCGCGGACATGAAGCGGTTCAATTGGCATTGAGTCTTCAGTTGCAGCCACAAGATTGGGTGTCTCCTTATTATAGAGATGACAGCATTTTATTAGGTATTGGCATGCAGCCCTATGATCTAATGCTGCAATTGCTCGCCAAGAAAGACGATCCCTTTTCCGGTGGACGAACCTATTATTGTCACCCTAGTCTAAAGGATGACGATAAGCCCAAGATTATTCATCAGTCGTCGGCTACAGGTATGCAAGCCATTCCAACTGCCGGATTGGCAATGGGAGTTCAATACCGTGAGAAAAAAGGACTGGACAGTTGGGAGAAGGGAAAGGCGCCCGTGGTGGTTTGTTCTATTGGAGACGCTGCAATGACGGAAGGGGAGGTCTCAGAAGCCATGCAAATGGTTGCCTTGAAACGGTTGCCCTTTTTAATGTTGGTGCAAGACAATGAATGGGATATTTCTGCCAATGCAGCTGAAACACGGGCCCAAGATGCCTCAACCTATGCCAAGGGCTTTAGCGGCATCGAGGTTCGGTCTTTAAACGGAAGTTCATTTGTAGAGTGTTACCAAGGTCTTCTAGAAGTATTGGAAATAATGCGCACAGAACGCAGGCCTTTCTTGGTACATGCAAAGGTTCCGTTATTGGGTCATCATACTTCTGGAGTGCGCAAAGAGTGGTATCGCGATGATTTGGAGGAGCATGCTTCTAGAGATCCATACCCTGTTCTAAGAAGAGATATGATAGGTATGGGTTTCTCTGAAGACCATTGCCTGCAAATTGAAAAAAGAGCGCTAGAGAAGGTTGCCTCCGATTACGCTCGCGCTCTGGCCGCTCCCGATCCCTCTCCTGAAGATTTGTTCAAGTATGATTATGCTCCTACTCCTATTACAGAAGAAAAAGGAGAAAGGGAACCCAAGGGAAAAGAGGCGACTGTAATGGTTGATTCGGCTCTTTTTGCCATTCAAGAAATTATGGCAAAACATCCCGAGGCCTTGTTATACGGTCAAGATGTTGGAAGACGCTTGGGAGGTGTTTTTCGCGAAGCGGCTACTCTAGCTGAGAAGTTTGGAGACGATAGAGTTTTTAATACTCCCATTCAAGAGGCATTCATTCTTGGAAGTACCGTGGGAATGAGTGCGGTGGGATGTAAACCCATTGTTGAGGTTCAGTTTGCCGATTATATCTGGCCCGGATTGAATCAGCTTTTCACCGAATTGAGTCGATCGTATTATTTGTCGAATGGAAAGTGGCCGGTCAGTGCTGTTTTGCGTGTTCCCATTGGGGCATACGGATCGGGCGGACCCTATCATAGCTCTTCGGTAGAGTCTATTGTAACAAATATCAAGGGCATTAAAGTGGCCTACCCCAGTACAGGAGCCGATTTAAAAGGTTTAATGAAAGCTGCCTTTTACGATCCAAATCCTGTTCTCATGTTAGAACATAAGGGCTTGTATTGGAGCAAGATAAAAGGAACAGAAGGCGCTAGAACCGTAGAGCCAGATGAAGAATATATTATTCCTTTCGGAAAAGCGCGAATAGTGCAATCTGCTTCGGCCTCTCCTGAAAAGAAAAGCCTTTGTGTTATCACATATGGCATGGGAGTGTATTGGAGCAAGAGCGCATCGAAAAACTTCAAAGACCAGGTTGAGATTGTAGACTTACGAAGCCTCGTACCGATTGATGAAGAAGCCATGTTAGCTGCGATTAAAAAGCACTCACGTTGTTTAATTGTAACCGAAGAACCGCTTCTAAATTCTTTCGCTAGAAATTTAGCCGGCTTTTTACAGGAGCGTTGTTTCAGTTTGTTGGATGCACCCATCCGCCTAATTGGTTCGGAAAACCTGCCAGCCATTCCTCTTAATTCTACCTTAGAAGCGAGAATGCTGCCCAATGCAAGCAAGGTAGAACAAGCAATGAAGGACTTACTGGATTTTTAGGATTAACAATTTTTTAGCAAGACTGCATTAAACGCAAGCATTGCATTCGGTTCCTATGTGCAGTTAAAACAATTTGAAATCATGAAAAAATTATTGATCACTCTGGGTGCTGCTTTGCTAATGAGCTCAACGGCTTTGGCTCAAAGAGGCGGACAAATGGATCCGGTGAAAGCAACGGAGCAAATGACAGAAAAGCTCGGCTTAACCGAAGAACAACAGGCGCAAGTTTTAGTGCTCAACAAAGAGTTTAAAATACAAGCAGACAAGCTTCGTGAAAGTCAAGAGGCCAACCGTGATTCTATGAAGAAGGCCTTTGAACAGCACAAAGCCAAATTGGCCAAGGTGTTAACGGAAGAGCAAAGAATTGTATTTGAAAAGGAAGAGGCCAAGCGAATGGAGAAAAGAAGGAAGGGAATGAGAGCCGACCAGAGTCGCAGAAAGCCAGAAGGGGAAGAAACAGACATGGATTAACAAAAATGGCGGTTCAATTTGAGCCGCCTTTTTATTTTTCGAAAATCAATTCTGATTCGGCATTGAAAAGTCTCAGCCTATTTGGGCCGAGGTCTATGGCCAAAGTGGCACCTTGCAAGGCATCTCTATATAGATTTTGCCAAGGTGCAAAATCACATTCCATGAGTGTATTCCCTAGAGATTTTGAAACATAGAGCGTGTCTCGCTGCACTTCAGCCAGTCCAAAAAAAGAATTGCATCCATCTCTTCCGCTGATTTGACAGACTTGTGTATTCAGACTGAGCTCAAGCTTTGAGCCCGCTTCAAGCGGATTTATTTCCCTTCCGTTTAAGCTTTTTAAGAGCCAAGTACCCTTGCTCAATTCGGCTTGTGAAGAATGATACCCACAGCCATATAAATCCTTACCATTTATGTTCACATGCAGAGAGTAGCCAAAGGCTTCTCCAGACATATCGTCTTCGCAATTTTCTCTGCGGGCCTCTATAATTAAATGATTGGCTTCGGTTTGAATATCATACTTAAATCCGGCTCCATCTCCTAAGGGCATAGAGTTGGGACAAGGCGTATGAATAGGATCTAGACCCAATTGTTCTAACAGTATACTTTTGCCCACAGCAATTTTTAAATTCCAGTAGGGTTCCGTGCCAACCGCTATAAAGTCTGCCCCTTTTTCGCGTTCTTTTTGGTTTTCTTGATCACTTTTTTCTTGGTGTTCTCTCCTGCCCGGAAAGAGTATATAGTTATTCTCTAAGCTTCCTAGAATACGCTCTTCCTCTTTGTCGAGGTAGTATAAACGGCCATCCTTCCATAGAAAAGCATCTACTTTTTCGCCCTCCGTATCTACTAAACGAATGATGGAGTCAGAAGAAATCATCCAACCTCCAAGCAATTGCATCCCATCTCCCTTTTCTAAATATTCTGTAGACAGATTGAATGCTTTGTTTGGACGCAGTTTTAACTCGTACGAGATACCCAAACAGTCGGCGCAGGGAAGGATGCCGTACCAATTGGAGTCTACGGCAGCAGAAAGTGCAGAAGAATCTTCGCTTGTAGGCATTGGATTAGAACAGCCAAGGAAAAACAGGCATGGAAAAAGAAGGATTAGAAATCGCGCGGCAACTATTTGTTGAAGAGCCATGGTTGCGGATTTTGAACATTTTGATTTAGCCAAACCTCGAAGTGAAGACTTGTTTTTCCATCTTTAGGGTCGGTGAAGATGAGTCCAATTTCTTGTTTAGGCTTCACTATATCTCCTTTTTTAACATACACCTCTAAGAGATTATCATACACGGTAAAATAATTTCCATGTCGAATAAGCACAGCAATATTTCCATAAGGAATGCGGATAACGCTACTCACCTCTCCACTGTAAACAGCTCGTGCTTTACTTCCATTTTCAGTGGCGATGTCTATTCCATTGTTGTTTACCACTACTCCTTTTGCAATCGGGTGAGGGTGTCTTCCAAAAGAGCCCGTAATAATTCCTCTTTCAACCGGCCAAGGCAGGCTTCCTTTGCTTTTGGTAAAATTATCTGCTAGTTTTTGAGCCTCAGGAGTGAGCACATAGGGTTTGCTTTCTTTGGTGCTGCCTTTGGAATTGGATTCGCTTCGCTTCTTTTTAATTTTATCTCGCAACTCTTTATTGGTGGTATTGCTGCTAAAATCTTTACCGCGAATCAGTCCTAAAGAAATGGCTTCATCTTCTATTTGTTTGCGCTCAGCAGCGGCCTTTGCATTTTTAATTTCTTCAATAATAATGCGCTGAATTTCTTTTTCTAGGCGTTCAGACTGTTTGCGCTTGTCTTCTATTTGCTGAAGAATGTCTTTCTCTTGGGTTTTCAATTGCCCAATGGCCTCCTCGGTCTTTTTCATGTCAGACTGCATATTGGCAATCTCCTTTTCTTTATTCTTGAGAAGGCTTAGTTTCTCGGTTTTTTTAGCGTTGAGCTTCACAATTTCCTCTTCTAGCAGCAGCTGTTCTTTGGCAATTTCCTCTACTTGCAAGCGCCTGTGCTCTGCTAGCTGTTTCATGTATTCCATGCGCTGAAAGGCCTGATTGAAACTGCGTGAAGAAAGCAAGAACATCAACCGGCTGTAATTGCTGTTGCTTGTGCGGGCCGCCCGAATCATATCGGCGTAATCTTCGCGCATTTTTGCAATCTGCGCTTCTTGCTCTTTGTTTTGTTTTTGGAGAAGATCAATTTCCTCAGACATCAGGTCGATCTCTTTCTGCATGGTGCGGATGAGCTTTTCGCGAATGCCAATTTTCTGCAATAATGCTTCTACTTGACTAACCGATAAATCTTTATTCTGACGAGTCTCTGCCAATATTTTATTGGCCAAGGCAATTTCGTCTTGAAGCTTGATCTTTTGGATCTGAAGCGTTTCTTTTTTATCGGTTTGAGCTGTACTCAATCCGGAGAACAGGAGCCATCCAACCAAAAAAAATGCAATCTTCCTTTTCATCACAACGATTTATATTTTGTGGGAATGTTAAAGGGCATGGGCTTTCGCTCGAGGGAATATTCGGTAATGAGTAAGCTCAAGGAAGGTTTTGAGGCAGTGTTGGCGCTCAAACGCATCCTTTTTGGAAATGCAGCAATGGGTTCTTCGTCTGTTCTTTCGAAAGTAGAATACAATGAAAAATTGGAGTGCAAAGGGGTGAAAGTATATGCTGAAGGACGAACGCTTGGCTGATGAATTTGGGCTCGTGTAAGTGTGCCCTTGTTGTTGGCAACGGCATTTTGAGGAAAGACATTCAGCTTGCCTTTGTCTGCTTTCACCAGGCTATCGATCTCGGGCACTATTGGAAAGTTGCCAAGCAGTATTTGTTCAAGTAAGTGATAGTCTAGTGAAATGCCCGCTTTTTGAATTAAGGTGGATAGATCTCCTTTATAATAGGTTCGGTCTAATTTGTTCACCATAAAAGCGCTATCCGGACGAATTAAAACGCGCACGACATGCAGTCCAATGATGGGATCTGCAAAGTCGAGCCAAATGGCGGAGTCGCTTTTCATGCGCAGTTCTAATTTAAACTGAGACGTAGAATTTTCTTGCGCAAATTCAGCTTGCGCTTTTAGCGTAAAAAATGAAGGTTGATATTGGGTGAGAAGCATAGCTTCATTGGGCTTGTCTATGCGAAGCTTTTTCTTTGAGCCACCCAAGGCGGTGTTTTTACAAGAAGTAAACAATAAGAATGACAACAGCAACAAGCCAAAATAACTAGTTCGCATACCACTTCTTTTTTTCAATTTTCTTTAATAGAAGCGCATGATTTAAGCCTAGGGCGGCAGCTTTTTCCCACTCAAAAAGAGCCTCATCTACCCTGTCCATTTTAAAGAGTATATCGCCTTTGTGCTCATGAAAGCTCGGATTTTTTTCTTCAGAAACAGAAAGTGCCTGCTCTATTTTTTGCAGTGCCTCTTGGTATTTTCCTTGTTGAAAGAGTATCCAAGCCCAGGTATCTAAAAAGTTGGCTTCATTTGGTTGGATGGAATTGCTTTTCTCGGCCATAGATAAAGCCTTAGCTAAATCTTGATTGGCTAAGGATAGATAATAAGCGTAGTTATTTAGGGTGGTTGGATTATTGGGATTGATCTGCAATGCTTTTTCAAAGTATTTGAAAGCTTGTGGCAGATTGGAATGGGTATATTCTGCTTCCGCAAGAAAAAAGGTAAAGCGCTCCTGAAGGGCACGATTGGAAAACGATAAATCTAAACCTGCCTCAAGCATTTCTATTGCGTCTTCGGTTTTTCCTTTGTTGAGAGAAGCCATGCCGGCATACAAATAAGGAAGAGGCTGAGAGGGAAATAAATCCATAGCCAATTGGGCATCTGTCTCCAGCCATTCTGATCTATTGAGTTCAGCATCAATAAGTAAAATTTGCTGCCAAATTTCAAATTTGGCTCCTTCTGGAAGAGATACAGCGGTGTGATAGGCCTCACGAGCTTCCAATAATCTAAAGTCTCGGGCTAAAAAATCGCCTTTCATGGCAAATGCCTTAGCACTGTTAGGGGAAGACTGAATAACGATATCAAGCAATTCATAGGCCTTTGGTAGAAGGCTAGAGTCTCTTTCGGTTTGCTCATAAAAGCTCAGTAGGAGACCTATTTTTTCATCCATGTCTAAAGAAGGACTAGCCGCCGCTACCTTGAGATAGCCATAAGATTTATCGTATTCTTTTATCGATTGATGCCACCTTGCTAATCGGAGGTTTGCAATGGGTTGGCTGGGCGATTTAGAGAGAATGTTTTTCCAAATTCCAACCGCTTCAATTTGCCTGTCGTTGGCATTGTATAAATCGGCTTTTTGCAACTGAATCTCATAGTCGTAGGGAAAAGCGCTAATGAGTTTATCCATTTCATCGATAGCCAATTCGAGCTCATCTTGATACAGATATATTTTGACCTTTTGTCGAGACACCTCTTTGTCAATGCCCCTTAGCTCTTCAATTTTTTGAAGAGAAGCTAGACCATTTTCCCACTGCTTTAAATCTAAGAATACCCCAGTTAGGGCAAAAAGAGGTTCTGCATTTCCGGGCTCTAAATCGGCTACTTGTAGCAGGGCTATAGCCGCCTCTTCGAGTTTTCCGTAAGCAAGGAGGAGATCAATGTATAAAAATCCGTACCACTTGACTTTAGGATCGAGTTTCCAAGCTTTTGATGCATAGGTGAGTGCATCGTTTAACTGCTGTTTTTCTGCGTAGATTTTTGCAATCTCGGAAGTAATGAGCGCATTATTGGGTTCAATGCTATCGCAACGCAAAAAAGCCTTTAGTGCTTGTTCTTGCCGTCCGCTTATTTTAAATTCTTGCGCTTTCCAAAAGGCCGAATCAAAAGAAGGCGCATTTCCTGGGCCAGCAGTAGGCTGCCCCAAAGAAATGAGCGGTAAGAAGAGTGCGGCTAGAAGACGCTGTTTAAAGTTATTTTTCAAGAGTTGAGTAATCGCCAATGCTGAGATTGGTATAATTTCCATCCATCTTAACGTGGTTTCCAATCATAGAATTGTTGAGATTGAAAGTAGAAATATGGGTGGCTTCGCCAATAATGCTGTGGCTAATAGTTGAATCTTCAATGGTAGTTCCTGCGCCAATGGAAACGCCAGGGCCCACAACGGCATTTTTCAGAATAACGCCTTCACCGATAAAGCAAGGAGGATGAATAGTGCTGTTCTCCATTTTAACCGACTTTGCGACCAGTGATTCCTTGTCTTTAATGAATTCCAGAATGCGAGAGTTTGTATCTACCGTAATATTCTTATTGCCGCAATCCATCCAATCCGAGACCGTTCCTGACCTAAACTTTAGATCTTTGTTTTTCATGTTTTCGAGCGCATTGGTGAGTTGAAACTCTCCCTTGTCTTGAATGTTATTGTCTATGAGATACTGCAATTCTTTGCGCAGGTTTTCTCCGTCTTTGAAGTAATAAATACCAATGATGGCCTCGTCGGAGACAAATTCGGCAGGTTTCTCCACAAAGTCAGTAATAAATCCAGCCTCGTTCTTTTTCACTACGCCAAACTGACGAGGGTCTTCTACTTTTTTAGTCCAGATTACCCCATCTGCTGAAGTATCTAAAACAAAGTCGGCTCGAAATAAAGTGTCTGCGAAAGCCACCACAACAGGA
>CALCFH010000133.1 GCA_937900215.1 uncultured Cryomorphaceae bacterium | reverse complement strand
GTTCGTCTGACTGTAGCATTGTATTGTAGAATCCAGCGGCTTTGGTCATATCTCCGGGAACCAAAACATGAATTCCGCGCACCAAATTAATGATGCCGCCCATAGGGGAGCCACTATGCCAGATCCCTTCCAATCTATGGCCTCTTGTACGTATGATAAGAGGCGCTTTTTGCCTTCCTCTCGTTCTATATCGTACTGTCGCCAAATCATCACTCATCAATTGAAGAGCGTATAGAACATAGTCTAAATACTGAATTTCAGCTATCGGCCTTAATCCTCTCATTGCCATTCCTATACCTTGGCCTAATATGGTGGCCTCGCGTATGCCCGTATCTGCTACTCTCAATTCACCATGCTTAGCTTGTAACCCTTCGAGACCTTGATTTACATCGCCAATTCTACCGGCATCTTCTCCAAAAATTAAAACTTCAGGTTTTTCACTTAAAATTCGATCAAAATTATCTCGCAAAATAATACGCGCATCAACCATTTCATTATTAGAAGAATACTGAGGTATTACTTCATTAACAGATTGGGCTGCATTGGAAGTCTCGCTAGTGAGATGAGCAGAATAGCGCTCGTGATTTTTTGAAAACTCTGTCTCAAGCCATCGAACGATAGCTTGCTTTTCATCAAATTGAATATGTCGAAGCTGAAAAAGACCTTTTCGTAAACTCGAAAAGATTTCTCTTCTTCCTGGCTCATTATTCAATGTTAAACTGTTAATTATAGCAGACAAATCAACATCAGATTGAGAATGAGCGTTTTGGAGTAATTCTAGTGCTTGTTCTTTTTCAGCCTGTATGGGTTCTAAATAATTTTTCCAAGCCTCGGCTTTCGCTTTTCGAACGATCTTTTTTGCGTCACTTTCAATTTCAGTTAACTGCTCCTCAGTGCAAAGGGCATTGGCTAACATCCATTCTTTCATCTTTTTTATACAATCAAAGTCAGCTTCCCACTTTAAACGCTGTTCATTTTTGTAACGCTCATGCGAGCCAGAAGTAGAATGGCCCTGAGGTTGAGTCATTTCCCGCACATGAATAATCACAGGAATATGTTTTTCTCGAGCAATTTTCTCTGCCTTTTCATATACATCAATCAATCCAGCATAATCCCAGCCTTTAGCGACGAGTATTTCATATCCATTTGATCTATTATCTCTTTGAAATCCTTTCAAGATTTCAGAAATATTCTCTTTGGTGGTTTGATGTTTTGCGTGAACCGATATGCCGTAATCATCATCCCAAACGGAAATAACCATCGGAACTTGCAGAACGCCTGCGGCATTAATTGTTTCAAAAAAATGTCCTTCTGATGTACTCGCGTTTCCAATGGTTCCCCAAGCGACTTCGTTCCCATGGCTTGAAAAGGGGGTGGAATCTGATATGCTCTCAATGTTGCGATAGATCTTAGATGCTTGGGCTAATCCCAATAAACGTGGCATTTGAGCTGCAGTTGGAGAAATATCTGGAGAGGAATTCTTTTGATCCTTCAGTGATTTCCAATTTCCGTCTGCATCTAAACTCTGAGTAGCAAAATGCCCATTCATTTGGCGCCCTCCGCTGGCAGGCTCGTTTTCATGATTGGTATCGGCATATAGACTGGCGAAAAACTCTTGAATACTCAAAGCGCCAATGGCCATCATAAAAGTCTGATCTCTATAGTATCCAGACCTAAAATCGCCATTTTTAAATACTTTAGACCAGGCCAATTGAGCAATTTCTTTTCCATCACCAAAAATTCCAAACTTGGCTTTTCCGGTAAGAACTTCTCTGCGTCCAAGCAAACTTGTCTCTCTACTTTCGCAAGCAAGGCGATAATCTGCTAGAATAATTTCTTTTAATTCATCAAGGGAGATATCCTCCTTCAACACATTCTTCATGGATAAAATCGATTAGGAGTGAGGGTTTGCAAAAGTAGTGAATACTGCCGCCTTAAAAGGCAATGCGGGCCCTAGGTAATCATGATTTACCTTTATCCCATGAAAGTATGTATCATCAATGGTCCGAACCTAAATCTCTTGGGTAGGAGAGAGCCTGAACTATATGGAAATCAAGATTTTGAAAGCTATTTTAAACTGCTAAAAAATGAGTTTAGTGCTTTGGAATTGGAATACTATCAGTCTAATTTAGAAGGAGATATAGTTACTAAGTTACAAGAACTGGGTGCAACAGTAAATGGCATTGTACTAAATGCTGCTGCCTATACTCACACTTCGGTGGCGATAGCCGATGCCGTAGCAGCCATTGATATTCCAACCATAGAAGTTCATATTACAAATCTTTTAAGTAGAGAATCTTTTCGCCACAAATCTTTAATAGGACCCTACTGCAAAGGCAGTATTATGGGTTTTGGTTTAGATGGATATCGCTTGGCTCTTCTTTCTTTTTTAAAGAAATAACATTGGCTTGGTTCAAACAAATTTGCTTTGATCTAGATCTTCAAACTTCTTTTTGCCTCGAATAAAAAAATCCAATACTAGACTTTTTTTATAGACCCCCTTTAGAGGCCAAGGTGTGGGTAAATACTTTAATTGACGTCTTCTTTCAAGCAGCTGATTGAAATGTCTATAAAAGCTAATGTGAGCTCGAAGAACAGCCAGTGTGTGTTTGGGTTTTCCTTGAAAAAGGAAAAGAGCACCAGCCAATCCATCTAAAACTAATCTCAAGAAGATGGCGATGAGCAATCGTTTTCGAGGAAGATTTTTAAAGAGAACAAAAAGATTATTTCGAAAATTATAAAAGGTTTTTTTCGGATTTAAATTGCTGAGAGTTCCACCGCCAACATGATAAACAGTTGAATCTGGGCAGTATAAAATTTCACCGCCTCTCCTTTGAATTCGCCAGCAAAGATCAATTTCTTCGAAATGAGCAAAGAATAGTGGATCTAATCCACCAATCTGGGCATAAGCGCTGCGCCGGACGGCAAGGCAAGCACCCGAAGCCCAAAAAACGCTGCACTTATCGTTATACTGTCTGTTATCTTCTTCTAAAAATTGAAAAATGCGACCTCTACAAAAAGGGTAACCCCAAGAATCTAAGAAGCCACCTGCAGCTCCTGCATATTCAAATTGGGTTTTAGATCTTTGATTGAGAATTCTAGGCTGTAGCGCATCTAGATTTGAATTGACAGTAAATTCATGTACGATCGGCTCCAACCAATTTGGCGTCACTTCAACATCTGAGTTTAAGAGAATGACAATCTCTTCTTTTAAGAGATTCATCCCAAAGTTATATCCGCCTGTATAACCTGAATTCAATTCATTCTTCAGCACCTTTACTTGAGGAAAAGTGTCTTCGATATATTGAACTGAATCATCAGTAGAAGCATTGTCTATTACATACACAGTAGCTTGGTCTTTGCTGTTTTCAACAACATTGCCCAAAAAAGCTTTAAGCCAATTGATACCATTCCAGTTTAGAATAGCAACTCCAATACTAAGAGACATCTTGCGTTTCTTTTGCGTGTTTCCATCTCTTATGAGACCAAAGCCAATCTTCAGGTTTTGCCCGAATCTCCTCTTCAAGCCAAGCTACATGTAGGTCTGTTAAACTATGATCGGGCATGCTAGAAGGGTTTTCCGTTAGAATGCGAGCAGTGAGTTCATAGTGTCCTCTCTGAGTTCGATTGGCATAGAGAAAGACTACTGCGAGATCTAATTTCTTGGCTAAATTTTCCACGCCCAAATGTACAGGTGTTTTCTTCCCAAAAAAGTTTGTGCTGTATTTTATCCTATCTGCGCTCGGACTTTGATCGGCCATAAAAATGTATAAGCTGTCGCTAGAATCATTGCCAAGCATATAGGGATAGGTCTCTTTCATGGGATACAG
>CALCFH010000132.1 GCA_937900215.1 uncultured Cryomorphaceae bacterium | reverse complement strand
CATGGGTTTCAATCCGTACTTCCACAGTACGGAATTAATATTTAATGAGTTAAGCTCTTTAAAAGCACTCATACCCTATGCTCAAGGAATTGCTTGGGTATACTTTTATGGCGCCGGTTGTTCCTCACCAGCTTTAAATGCCATTGTTAAAAAGGGATTGGAGAAAGCACTTCCAAATGCTACCGTTTCAGTTGAGCATGACCTTATGGCTGCCGCCTTTTCTACCTATAGGGGTAAGCCTCAAATTAGTTGTATTCTCGGCACTGGTTCGAATTCGGTGTTTTTCGATGGTAAAGAATTATACGAAGAGGTTCCTGCCCTAGCCTATATACTAGGTGATGAAGGCTCAGGAAGCTTTTTGGGCAAAAAGTTATTGGCTGCCTTTTTATATAAGAAATTGCCAGCCGAACTGAATAGAGCGTTTGAATTAGAATATTCTTTAGACAAGAACACCGTAGTAGATGCGGTGTATAATAAGCCGAATGCCAATGTATGGCTGGCTTCTTTTTCTAAATTTTTCGGACAACACAAAAACGACAGTTGGGTAAGAGCTGTGGTAAAAGAAGGGTTTTCTCTGTTCCGCGATATCCATATTCTCTGTTACCAGAACGCCAAAGAAGTGGAAATTAACTTCGTGGGATCGGTAGCTTTCCATTTTAAGGACATTCTTGAAGAAGTATTGGCTGAAAAAGACTTGCACTTTGGATATGTGTTAGAGCGCCCTTTAGATGGATTAGTACATTACCATTTAGAGTTTCTAAAAATTCTAGAAAGGACAAGTACTAAACCTTCAATAAAGGCATAAACGAAGCGTAGTCTAATTCGATTTTTTTATTCCAGAAAGCATGAGAACCTACCAAGCCTTAATTTTTGATCTTGACGGGGTATTAGTTGATACTGCCAAACATCATTTTTCAGCCTGGCAAAGGCTGGCGCAGAGTTTTGGCATTTCTTTTAACAAAGAAATGAACGAGCAATTGAAGGGAATCAGTAGAGTGGAGTCCTTGCAAATGATTCTCAGTTGGGGAAACATTCAACTCTCTCCAAGGGATTTCGATGATGCTATGAAGAAAAAGAATAGCTGGTATCTCGAATATATTGAAACCATGAATCCAGACGAGGTATTGCCTGGTGTGCGTGCCTTTTTGGAAGAAGCGAAGAAGGCGGGATATAAAATTGGATTGGGCTCGGCAAGTAAAAATGCCCAAATCATATTAGATAAGGTGCTCTTAACGCCCTACTTTGACAAGATAATAGATGGCAATCGCACAAAAAAATCCAAGCCAGACCCAGAGGTGTTTCTACTTGGCTCCATCGACTTAGCCATTCCGGTTGAAAAATGTATTGTATTTGAAGATGCACAGGCAGGAGTACAAGCGGCCAAGGCAGGTGGAATGAAGGCCATTGGTGTAGGAGATCCCACAATATTGAAAGAAGCAGATCTTGTTATTCCCGGATTTGCAAATTTCTCTATCTCAGACTTAAATTCTATTAAAGATTAAATACGCATTGATGTGCATACGTATCTAGAAACGCACG
>CALCFH010000131.1 GCA_937900215.1 uncultured Cryomorphaceae bacterium | reverse complement strand
ACTTGTGCCTTTAAACTTCCTGTGCAGAAGAACATCCCAACCATCAGCCATAAGGCTTGATTTACCACTTTACGCATAGCATTTTTTTAAACGTTCGTTAAAAGACCAATCGCCCTATTGTGGCCATTGCTCCTTGGCAAAAAATAAATTGTTATTTACTGAATGGTGAACCACTCAGGCGCATCCAAAAGATAGTTGGGGTTCGGACGACTTAAATACCGCGCTAATATAGGCTTGGAAGGAAAAGAAATGAAAGAAAAAGCTACTTTTTTTACTGAATGAGAGTGTATGCGCTGCCAATTTGTGAAGGGCTCATAAAAACTATAATAAAAGAAAACGAAACGGAGCTCTTTTTTTTGTGCGAACGCGTAAAAAAGCGCAACTTGATCAAAATCACTTAATCAAACTGAATAGAGATGAAAATTGCCATGAACTATTTAATTGTATGCGGTCTTTTGGTTTTAGTCGGATGTACGATTCCTGACCAAAAAGTGGAAGGCGAGGAAACAAGAACAGAACAGATTCATTCTTCTGAACCAGACAGCGGAGAGCTCAGTCTCAATAGCGGTGAGCCTTGGGAAGCCAATCTTGAAACAACCGAAGGGATTGGGCAGATGAGGGATAAGATGGATGGCTTCGATCAAGAAGCAGATCAAGCTTCGTATCAGTTGCTGTCGGATGAACTTTCACAGGAGTTTGCCCTGATCTTTAAGAATTGCACCATGACGGGACCCGCCCATGATCAGTTGCACAACTATCTTCTTCCTATGCGCACCCACTTCAAACAGATGAAGTCTGAAAATCTCGAGGAAAGGAGAACGGGATACAATGCACTAAGAGAAAGGCTAAACGAATACAAAGTGTACTTTAAATAAGAAGTCTCTTTTTTCGTTAGGCAAGAGGCTACATCCACCCAAAGCCCGAATAACGCAAGCATGCAATATGAAATGAAAAGCATCCAACTACTTTTATTGGCCTTTTTGTTTTTCGGGAATACGGAATTTTCACAAATGAAGAAGTGGGAGGGTAGAGGATTTTATTCAATCGCACAATTGCCCAAAACCGAAGATTCTACTTCTAAAGAAGACAATGAAATTCTATCTATTTCGGCAATCCAGATTCCTCCTTTCCGTTATGGACAAGTCTTGGAGCTTAAGCGATGGGGAAGGTTTGAAATTATAGACTATTCGCCCATTCCAGACATAGGGTTGAATACAGACAATCCCACCATTTATGGACGATATCATCGCAAAGGCGATAGTCTTTTTCTCCGTTGCGAGAAATCGATTCAGCATTTTGCCTACCCTGAAAAAAGCAAGCAAACACAGAAAATTATATTGGATAAAGAATATGTCTTTTACATTTTAGCAGATGGAAGCTTGCAATGCAATGTACATTGGGTTTGGCGGAAGAGAGAGGGGTAGAAAGAGTTCCTTTTGGGTTTGTTTTTTTATCTGTTGTCTCAAGGCTGTAGAATGAGTTTTTC
>CALCFH010000130.1 GCA_937900215.1 uncultured Cryomorphaceae bacterium | reverse complement strand
GTCTTTTAAAAGCTAAATGTAGTTAGACCATTTCTAGTTTAACCCATGTATTTCCTTGAATTAGTCACTAAGTTCAAAGTACAATTGTAGATAACTTCAAATTTGGACTCTCTTTAGTTGAAGCAAACCCATTAATTTTGATTCCTATGAAAATACAGTTGCCTAGTGTTCTTGTTTTTATGAAAAACAAATTTTGGCTATCCGGTATTGCCTTTGCATTATGGATGTGTTTTTTAGATTCAAACTCTCTGCTCATTCACCTAGAGTTGAGTGCTGAAATAAGCGAATTAGAAGAAGGAATTGAGTTCTACAATTCTGAACTGAAGAAAGATAAGCAAAAGCTTATTGAATTAACCAGCGACCCTATCTTATTGGAAAAATTTGCCAGAGAGGAATACTGGCTCTGCAAAGCAAACGAAGAAATTTTCCTCATTTCTCATGTAGAAGACGAGAATTAAGTCTTCCATTTTTTAAAATCAGTCGGCCATTGGTTTTTTTAATTTATTCTTTGGTGCTGCATCCAATACTACAGTAAATTGCCTCTTTTAAGAAATGAAAAGATGCAAACCTTAGAATCTGACTTTGCCGAACAGAGCGCTGATCAATGGTGGAAAATTATTGAGAAGGAGCTTAGGGGTGGAATGGCTGAGAGCCTTTACAAAGAGTGGTTGGATGGAATGCCCATTGCTCCTTTTCATTCATGGGAGCAATTGAGAAATACCCAAGTACTTTTTAATGAAGGAATTTGGAGAAGTGCTGAAATCTCCAAATCCAATAAAGAGCTACTGGCTTCGCTGAATAGAGGTGCTGAAGCCTTTGTATTGAGATCTTATGCTTCCGAATTAAAGTCTAATTTATCGGGTGTGATGTTAAACTATCTTTTTGGATGGTATGAGACGGAAGAGCCTGAGGCATTGACTGAAGCATATTCCAAAATTCTGCAAGAATCTGAATTAGATAGCCATGAGGCTTCATCAAGCTTAGGATTTGATCCGATTGAATACAGCTTTACGCACATAGATTTTGATCTTCCTTCATTCTTGCAAGGTCTGTCTGATTCAAAATGGGATGTTTGGACGCACCGGCATTTTGTTGATTTAAGAAAGTACCAAAATGCGGGTGCGCCTGTGGATCTTCAACTGGCAATAGCCTTGGCTGCGGCATATGAACACTTCATTCAACATCCAAACGCAAATCCAAATCACTTTCATTTTGCCTTTGCTCAAGGAAGAGATTACCTTCTAGAAATTTCTAAACTACGCTCATTTAGGAGTCTTTGGAAGATGTTATTAAACGAGCTTTCCATCCCTACAAACCCGTCGAACACCTTCGTCAGCGCAGAAAATAGCATTCGCTACCTATCTGGTAATGATCCGCATAGCAACTTATTAAGACTCACTACAAACGCGCTTTCATCTGTATTAGGTGGAGCAGATTTTGTACTGCTTCACCCCCATACTATTGACTTTTCTTTTGAAGGAGAGACGCATCTACCCATCAATATTCTTCATCTCATTCGCTTTGAGGCTGGAATTGTCGACAAGCAAGATCGAATGGCTGGAAGCTATACAATAGAAGCCTTAACCAAAGCAGTATCCAATAGATCTTGGGAGCTCTTTAAAGAAATTGAGAAAGAGGGCGGATGGATTAAATCGGTGCAATCTGGCTGGGTGGAGTCTCGGATTAAAACAGCTCATTTGAAAGAGCAAGAGCTTTTCAACCAAGGTAAAATTCCTATTATCGGCTCAGATCTCTTTCCTTTTAAGCTGCATTCCAACAAAACCAAAATACCTGCAAATTCACCTCAATTTCAAATTTGTAGACTCACAGAAGAAATTGACCTTAAAACTACTTCCAAATGAGAAAAGACTTCTCCAAAACTACTTTCCACGATGGAGGTAATGAAGAGGCTGATACCAAGAGACCTTTTATTGCAGGAGCAGCACCTTTTCTGCGTGGGCCATATGGCAGTATGTACAGCATTCGCCCTTGGACTGTTCGTCAATACGCTGGGTTTTCCACCGCGGAAGAGAGCAATGCATTTTACAGAAGAAACTTAGCCGCAGGGCAAAAAGGACTTTCAGTTGCTTTTGATTTGGCAACACATAGAGGGTATGATTCTGATCATCCGAGAGTTTCTGGAGACGTTGGAAAAGCAGGTGTGGCCATTGATTCAGTAGAAGACATGAAAATATTATTTGATCAAATTCCATTGGATCAAATGTCTGTCTCTATGACCATGAATGGAGCTGTTTTGCCTATAATGGCATTTTACATTGTTGCTGCCGAGGAACAAGGTGCTGATATAAATGCGCTCTCTGGTACTATTCAGAATGACATTTTAAAGGAGTTCATGGTTCGGAACACTTATATCTATCCACCTAGTCCTTCCATGCGCATTATCGCAGATATTTTTAAATATACCAGTGATAATATGCCAAAATTCAACTCTATTAGTATCAGCGGTTACCATATGCAGGAAGCCGGCGCATCGCCTGAAATAGAGTTAGCCTATACCATAGCAGACGGTTTAGAATACATCAGAACAGGTATTAAAGCGGGAATGAGCGTAGACGATTTCGCACCGCGATTGAGTTTTTTCTGGGCAATTGGGATGGATCACTTTCGTGAAATAGCCAAATTAAGGGCAGGAAGATTTCTATGGGCGAAATGGGTTAAAAGCTTCCAACCAACGAATAGTAAATCGCTCTCACTCCGCACGCATTGTCAGACCTCTGGCTGGAGTTTAACGGAGCAAGACCCGTTTAACAACGTTGCTCGAACCTGCATAGAGGCATTGGCCGCAGCCTTGGGGGGAACTCAATCTTTGCATACAAATGCATTGGATGAAGCCATCGCCCTTCCAACTGACTTTTCGGCCAGAATTGCTAGAAATACCCAGATTTATTTGCAGAAAGAAACAGGAATCACACGGGTAATTGACCCTATGGGAGGCAGTGTTTTTATTGAGAATCTTACCGATGAACTTATAGAAAGTGCCGAAAAGCTCATAAAAGAGGTGGAGGAATTAGGAGGAATGACCAAAGCTATTGAGAGCGGATTACCCAAATTGAGAATTGAGGAAGCCGCTGCGCGCAAGCAGGCTAGAA
>CALCFH010000129.1 GCA_937900215.1 uncultured Cryomorphaceae bacterium | reverse complement strand
CTTATTTCCACTAGAGCAGCACTCTTGCAAGGAATGGATATGATGTCCAACAAGGAGCTATCGTATCGCTATGCCGAAGACAAATGGTCTATTAAAGAACTCCTTGTACATCTGTCAGATACAGAAACTGTTTTTGCATACCGCTTGCTGCGCATTCTACGCGAAGACAAGACTTCCCTTCCCGGTTTTGACGAAAATCTCTTTGCCGAAAAATCAAATGCAGACAACATGGATTCTTCCTATATAAAAAGTGGACTGGAGTCTTCTGGTCATCTTTTCTTGCACTACGCAATGCAAGTGAAAGATAAAAATGCAGATTTTAAAGTTGAATCAAATGGCCATGCTGTGACCTCAGCAGCCCTTATTTATATAAACGTTGGGCACTTTGTGCATCATTGTCAGGTTTTAAATGACCGCTATTCGCTTTCTATAAAAATGTAGCTGAAAAAGCTGAATAGTCGTGGGCAGGACGTTTTTTCTTCATTAAAGATCACATTTTTGATGAACAAATAACCAACATGACCGTCCACACAAAAAAGTTAATACTCCACTGGGTATTTAGAATAGCTCCTGCATTTATTCTCATTCAAAGCCTATTTTTTAAATTCTCAGCCGCACCAGTTAGCGTAAAGCTATTTACTACCATTGGATTAGAGCCACACGGGAGAATAGGAATTGGCCTTGTAGAGCTATTTGTCTCCATCCTTATCTTGATTCCAAGATGGTCAGTCTATGGAGCAATTGGGGCAATAGGTCTTATGCTGGGTGCCATTTATTACCATCTTGCAACCCCTTTAGGAATTGCCATTTCTCTAGAAGACGGGAGCACAGACGGAGGACAGCTCTTTATAATGGCATGGATTGTATTGATTCTTTCTGCTGTAAATGCAATTATTCATCGCCACAATTTACCTTTGCCAATCTTTAGCAAATAAATGAATACCATAGCCAAACGTTGTTCTGAGTTACTAAACGATTGTACTATCGTACTCCAATCTTTGGAAGCCGATGCGTACAGCGGAAAGTGTACATTGCTAAATGAGGCCAGTATTGGAATGCATTTTAGACATATTCTTGAGCTTTTACAATGCTTGAAAAATGCCGAGAGAAGCCTCTGTTACGATCAAAGAAAGAGAGATTCGCGCCTAGAGAGCAGTCTGCATACCGCTCTTGATGAGAGTCTTACGATACAAAAATGGTTGCTCTCGGATACACTTGATTTCAATAAATCCATTTCATTAAAATGGATTTCGAGCAAGACTGAACTCGAAATGGAAACCAATCTCCAAAGAGAATTAGCCTATAATCTTGAGCACATTGTGCACCATATGGCTCTAATACGGGTAGGACTAAAAGAATTGAATCCTTCGATTCAAATACCCAAGAATTTTGGGGTAGCCGACTCTACTCAACGCTTCAGACAGCAGAGTGCCTAATGTGTACTTTGAGTTTTCTACCTACTAACGAAGGCTGGATTTTTACGCATAATAGAGATGAAACCGTTCTTCGCGGATTAGCCGAAGCTCCAGAATTTAGAGATTTGTGTGGTGTTCACGCCCTCTGGCCAGTAGATCCAAAAGGGGGTGGTACCTGGTGGGCAGCCACTTCCAAGCAAACCAGCTTATTTCTATTGAATGGGGCTAAAGTAAAGCACAAAAGAAAAGCAGAATACAAGCACAGTCGAGGACTTTTAATTCCTGCTTTTTTATTTCACCAAGGCGCAGAAGACTTCTTATCTCATTACCAGTTTGAGGATCTCGAAGAGTTTACTCTGGTAGGAATCGACAACAATAAACTTTTTGAAATCATTTGGGATGGCAAAGTTCCCGAACTAAACTTCCTTCCGCTTAACGAAGCCAAAATCTGGTCGTCTTGTACATTGTATCCACCTGAAAGACAAGAGCAACGACGAGCTTGGTTTACAGAATTTTTAGCCAGCAGGCCCTTGAATGCTGAAGAAGCAATGCATTTTCATACCCAGCCCAAAGGAGTTGAACCAGAATTCGAAATTGTTATGCAGCGCAATAGCCATTTGCGCACAGTAGCCATTAGTCAAGTTGAATGCAAAGACAATCAACTGTCAACCACATATAAAGATTTAGAAAAGCAAACTACTTCTGAATACTCCTTTAAAACACAAAATGCCCTTTAAGCACTGGGAATTTTGGCCCTATCGCTGGGTTTATCTACCCATTATTTTCTATTATTGTATACAAGCCCTCCGATTTCGCAATCCCGCTTGGTTTAGCCCAGTCAATTCAAATATGAAATACGGAGGCCTTTTTGGCTATTCAAAGTCAGAAATGCTTCAATCATTACCCTCAAAATGGGTTCCTCCCTATTTCACCATTCAAAGAAAAGAGGATTTCAATTCCGTTTTACTGAAACTGCAAAATAGTCCATTCTCCTTCCCTATCATTCTAAAACCAGAAATAGGCGAACGTGGCATTGGAATTGAGAAAATCAACGATACTACCGAGCTAGAGGTATTTCTAGCGCATCTCAAACAGGATTATATCGTTCAAGAATTCTCCTCTTATTCAGAGGAATACGGAATATTCTGTATTAAACAAGCAAAGTCTAACCACTTCATTATAAGCTCCCTAACCTACAAGGAGTTCCTAAAAGTAAAGGGCGATGGTTTCTCAACGGTGCAGCAATTGTTACAGCAAGAGGCGCGAGCAGCCCAGTATATCCCGAAGATTCGGGTGGAAATGCTAAATAGAATTCCGCATAAAAACGAAGATTTGTTGGTACAAGCAATAGGAAACCACAATAGAGGAACCCTATTTCGCGACGGCAATCACCTCATTTCAGAAGGATTGATTAAAAGGATGAATGTGCTTTGCAATGAAATAGAAGGATTTAGATATGGTCGTTTTGATATTAAAACCCATTCATTGGCCCATTTAATAGAAGGAAAAGACAGTCATATTATTGAATTAAATGGCGTAGCCTCTGAGCCCACTCACATTTATGAACCGAATAATTCATGGTTAAATGGACAAAAAGAGCTCTTTAGGCATTGGAAGTTCTTGGTGGAAATCACGAAAGAACAAAAAAAATTAGGGGTGAAATTTGAACCCATTATATTGACATTCAGAGACTTC
>CALCFH010000128.1 GCA_937900215.1 uncultured Cryomorphaceae bacterium | reverse complement strand
GCAATAATGTAGCCTTAATTGAAGAAGTGTTGCTAACATGGAAGAAATACATGGAAAAATTGGAGGATAAACCGTTTACAAAGTACACAACAAGAGAAATTCTAAATTCAGGTTATGATCAATTGTTTAAAGATGTACTTCGAAGCATAGACAAATCTATATACGGATCACTAAACGAAGGAGAGATTCAAAAAGATTTCGAGTCTTTAGAAGACATTACTTTAGAAAGATATAAACTAAGAATCAGCGACATAAGCAATGGGTGAACAATTTGGAGATACTGACAATTGGCTTGCTCTTAAATGGTTTAAGAGGGCAACTTTCGAAAATTTTCAATGGGAGAATGAGATGTATTTTTACTCATTGCTCGCTATTCCAATAATCTTCTTGATTAGATGGCTAATCTATTTAAAATCTAATCAGAGACTTTACATTGCCCTGTCGCGTAAGGATATCAAGTGGAGTCCATATGCCCTTCTACGGTTTATTCCCGGGATCGTGATTTCCCTCGCCATTGCTTTGCTGATAATTGCATTGGCTCGACCTCAGAAAACAAATGAAAAGGTAGAACAGTGGACAGAAGGGATAGATATTATGCTCGTAATAGATATATCTGAGTCTATGAAGATTGAAGATTTCAAACCAAATAGGCTGGAATCGGCGAAAAATGTGGCTCGCAATTTTATTGAAGGTCGTTTTCAGGATAGAATTGGACTAGTAGTTTTTTCAGGAGAAGCTTACTCTCGGTCGCCATTGACGACTGATTATGAGCTACTCTATACCTATATTGATGATATTTCATTTGACCTGATAGAAAAAGGTGGAACAGCTATAGGAAGTGCTCTGGCAGTAGGCACGAACCGAATGAGGGAATCAGAATCCAAATCAAAGGTTCTCATTCTATTGAGTGATGGAGACAATACTGCAGGAAATATTGATCCTATCACAGCAGCCGAATTGGCTAATGCCTACAATATCAAAATTTATACAATTGCAATTGGGAAAGAAGGCAGAGTGCCAATGGGCAAGGATTTTTTCGGAAGACCAAGAATGGTAGAAAACACTTTGGATGAAACAACCTTAAGGAAAATTGCTGAGATAGGAGAAGGAGAATTCTATAGAGTATCTGATAATACTGCGCTTGAAACTGTTTTTAAATTAATAGATAAATATGAAAAAGCGGAAATTAAGGAAAACCGCTTTAAGGATACTACTGACTTCTATCCCATCTATTTGAAATGGGCAATCGTATTTTTCCTTTTTTGGA
>CALCFH010000127.1 GCA_937900215.1 uncultured Cryomorphaceae bacterium | reverse complement strand
AACCAAATTCACGCTTTTTACTTTGCCTACACTTCGATTATATAGCTGCCAAGATGCAGCTTATAAGGTCTTTAGTGTCGGGAGGAGAGGCAGTAGTTGTTTTTCCAAGGTCTAATCCAATGGATTTTATCTCTGGGTCAATTGATTTTGCTGCCATGGTTCCTTTACAGTTGGAATCATCGAGAAAAGAGATGCATAGGCTTAAAACTGTTCTTTTAGGTGGAGTAGGTATAAAGACAGACTTACGGCTTCCTTCTGGCTGTCTCACTGAAATTTATGAGGGTTTTGGAATGACGGAATCCTATACCCATATTGCTATCCGTTCACTTTACCCAATAACAGAATCTGTATTTAAAGCAATGCCAGAGGTATTTATTGATGCAGATGAAAACCAGGCACTGATTGTGAAAGATGCCCATCTAGATTTAACACTTCAAACACGAGACAAAATTCTACTCCATTCCGAAAGTCAGTTTGAATATGTAGGGAGACTAGATTGGGTAATCAATTCAGGAGGAGTAAAGATTCAATCGGAAGAGGTGGAAGCCATCCTTCAAAAGCACATTGACAACCATTTGTTTGTGGCGGGCAAACCCGATGCAGTGCTGGGAGAAAAGTTGGTATTGATTATTGAATCATCCGAGAAGTCCGCAGATTCTTTTGAATCCATACTTAAGAAGATCGACGAATTCAAACCCTATCACTGTCCAAAAGAAATATATGTTCTCCCTGAATTTATCCGTTCCAATAGCCAAAAGCTTCTCAGAGCCGAAACACTCAGGCTTATTGATGGGTTTTAATCTTTCTGCCTACTCATCCATTCCATAAACCAAAACCTTGTTAGAAGACGATGTTGAGGCGATAGGGAGGGTATACAGAAATTCTAAAAGAGCTAGTTGCATTATCTTCAAGTATGAATCAAAACACCAACTTCGCAGAGAATTTATGGGATGTTTTATTTGGAAGTGACATTTAATACTTATCCATTCCTTTTCTCTGATTACCTTCGGTTTATAAAATCAGATTATGAAAAAGAATATGAGTGTTATGGATCGTTGGTTTCGTGTGGCCATCGCACTAATTGTTTCAATATTGTTCATCACAGGTACCGTTACGGGTACATTGGGAGTAGTGCTCCTTGCGATTGGAGGAATACTCTTGGCAACCACTATCATCAACTTTTGTCCCCTCTATGCCATTTTCGGAATCAGTACTTGTCCGATAGAAAAAAAATAGGTTAGACTAAAACATCTACTTCCGATCCAATCATAATTCCTTTTGGATCTATGCTTTGGAAAGAAATATTTCTTGTCTCATTGATCAATTCTGTTTGAAAAGGCAATCGAACACGAACATAATTCTCTGAATAACCTTCGATAAACCCGTCGTGGTTTTCATGTTCGAAGAGAACAGAATGCTCTGATTTTAACTGGGAAGTATAGAAAGCTTGTCTTTTTTTGGTCGATAAAATTCGAAGCATTTTATTTCGTCTTTTTCTTTCGGAAATAGGAATGATCTGTTCAAATTCTACCGCTTCGGTATTGGGTCTTTCTGAGTACGTAAAAACGTGTAGATAACTAATGTCTAACTGATTGATAAAGTTGTAAGTGTCTAGAAAGTGTGATTCTGTTTCACCAGGGAAGCCAACAATTACGTCAACACCAATACAGGCATTGGGCATAACCGATTTAATGCGGGCCACTTTTTCATGATATAACTCCCTTTGATAGCGGCGCTTCATTAAACCTAGAATCTCATTGTTTCCAGATTGAAGATGAATATGAAAATGAGGGACAAAACGTTGGCTATTGGCAACAAAGTCGATGATCTCGTCTTTTAACAAATTTGGTTCAATGGATGAAATGCGAATTCTTTCGATTCCATCCACCTTATCTAAGGCTTTAATTAAATCTAAAAAAGTGTGATCGTGTTTTTTATTTCCAAACTCACCTTTTCCGTAATCGCCTGTATTTACACCTGTTAGAACAATTTCTTTAATTCCTTTTTCAGCAATTTCTTTGGCTTTTGAAACCACATTTTCCAAAGAGTCGCTTCGAGAAATCCCCCTAGCCTGAGGAATAGTACAATAGGTACATTTATAATCACATCCATCCTGAACCTTTAGAAAAGCCCGGGTTCGATCTCCAATAGAGTAGGAGCCAATAAACTGATTTACATCTTCAATTTCACAAGAATGAATCTCTCCGCTTTCTTTTTTAGATAAATCGCTTAAATAGGCGGTAATATTGAATTTTTCGGAGGCCCCTAGAACTAAATCTACCCCATTCATTTGGGCAATTTCCTCAGGTTTCAATTGCGCGTAACAGCCTGTTACAACAATAAAAGTATCCGGATTGGCATTTAGCGCACGCTTGATAATCAGCTTGGTCTCCTTATCCGCCGCTTGGGTAACAGAACAGGTATTGATTACACATACATCAGAGGCGGTTCCAAATTCAACCTTTTGAAAACCTTCGCCTTGCATTCCTCTCGAAATGGTAGAAGTTTCGGCAAAGTTGAGTTTGCAACCTAAAGTATGATAAGAAACGGTAAGTCCTTCAAAATCGCGTTGTAGCATGCTGCAAAAATAGGAAGCAAATGAGTTGGAAATCTGCACACTTCCAAGTACTCAATTACTGGTTGTCTTTTGTTTTTTTTGTTTTTGAGGCACGGGGTCGTGGCCATGACTCCCCCAAGGGTGGCATCTTCCAATGCGTTTTAAGCCCAACCAAGTTCCCTTGAAAGGACCCCATATTTTCAGGGCTTCTAGCATATATTGAGAGCAGGTAGGATCGTATCTACAAGCCCCTGGAAGCAATGGACTGATAACCAATTGGTAGATCCAAACTAGTATTCGGATAGGAAAACTGGCAATTTGGTTGAATTTAGACACTATTGTATAAACCAGCTGGTTCCGTCGGGTCCATCCTTTAATTGAATGCCTTCTTGGGCAAGATGGTCGCGTATTTGATCGCTCAATGCCCAGTTTTTTTCAATTCTTGCACCTCTTCTCAACTCGATTATCAGTTGCATAGCAGAATCGAGTTTATCTGTAGAAGCAGACTTAGCTGGAGATTTTAATGCTAAAACGAAGAATACCATATCCTTCATAAAAGAAGAAAGTTGAACTAAATCCTCTTTCGAAATCGCAAGTTTTCTTTCTGAAATAGAGTTGATCCAACGCACTGCTTCAAATAGCTCAGCGATTAAAATGGGAGTGTTGAAATCATCATCCATAGCGGATAAGGATCTGGACATCCATCCTTCTACATCCACCTCAGAATTCGAAGATGAAGAATGCAATGAATCTAGCTTCTCCATGGCGTCCATGAGACGTGCAAAACCTTTTTCTGAGGCCAATAGGGCTTCGTTGCTAAAATCTAAGACGGAACGATAATGCGCTTGCATCATGAAGAAACGAACCACCGAAGGATCAAATCCTTTCACCAACAAATCATTCTCACCTGTAAACAACTCTTGTGGCAAAACCGTGTTGCCTGTTGATTTACTCATGCGCTTTCCATTTAAGGTAAGCATGTTAGAGTGCAACCAATATTTAACAGGAGGATGGTTTGTATGCGCC
>CALCFH010000126.1 GCA_937900215.1 uncultured Cryomorphaceae bacterium | reverse complement strand
CACCAATGATGGTCGTGTCTTGGGAGCTTTCTTTGTGAATGATCACATACAGTTTACAAGCAATACGATAATCAATAGCAATGGAAGACCGGGTATCTATCACGGTATTATTAACGATCCATACGATCAAGACCCCATTTTAACCGCAGACTATATTAGCCATTCAAGATTGGATCTAGGATATCCGAACGTGGTATGGACCGGCACACAATTTTGTGAAAGACAATCTATTATAGGTTTTAATTATAGTTCTCCAATAGATTACCCAGGGTTTTCAGCCATCTCTTACTCAGACCTTGGCGAATACTCTCCGATCACCTACATAAAAAAGGGCGATAATTACGTAAATAGGCATGCGGGAAAATATGAGCGTTGGGGCGATTATTTCGGGCTTCAAAGGGATCCTAACAATCCGTCTGAGGTTTGGGCCTCTGGCTATTTTGGCATGATAAATCTGCAAAATGGAGTTTACTCTGCTAAAGTTTTATCACCAGATACCATGCATTTAAGTTTGTTAGCCACAACTGAAGGCAGTAATGTACTATGCACAGGAACAGTTGAAGCCATAGCCTTGGGTGGAATCGAGCCGTATCGCTATTGGTTTAACAACATAGAAAGCCTAAGTAGCACTCAAGGTGGATTTTGCCTTGGTGATACAGTCCTCGTCACAACTGAAGACGCAATAGGATGTAAAATAACAAAGAGTCTGGTTCTAGGTCTTAACAATAGCCAGCTTAAAAACAGCCTCTATCCCAATCCATCTGAAAACATGGCTGCGATGCGCTTTACACTTGAAAAAGGAGGACAGATTAAAGCGGTACTCTCCAATTCGGATGGCAAACAGTTGCAAATAATAAAGCAAGACTACCGAAATGCCGGAACCTACGAATTGAGTTTCCAAACTTCATTTTTATCAACCGGAATGTATTATGTCAGCATTTACTTAGACGACGAGCGTATTTCTACTGAGAAATTGGTCCGACTCTAAGCGCAGATTGACTTAATTTCGAAGCGAAAAGCGCACAAACTATGATACCCATACTGGACCTCTCTCATTTTCACACTGAGAAGAAAAACAACTTCGTAAAGGAACTCGGAAAAGCCTATGAAGAAATAGGTTTTGTGGCCATAACAGGCCACGGATTTCCTACAGAACTATCCCAAAAACTATATGAGCAAGTTCAGTCCTTTTTTCGACTGGATGAATCGACCAAATTGAAATATAGAATAGAGGGGTTAGCCGGACAAAGAGGCTATACACCTTTTGGAATGGAGCATGCGAAAGACAAAAAAGAAGGCGACTTAAAAGAATTTTGGCAGTTCGGCATTGAGCTTACCGAAAAAGAGTTGAGCGCGTTGGGATATCCATCCAATCCAGAGGTTACAGAGCTGCCACATTTTAAGGAACTTGGATTTCAAACTTACAATCAACTTCTCTCCATTGGAATGGATGTGTTGAGGGCCATTGCACTCCACCTGCAATTGGATGAGTTTTATTTTGATGATTTCGTTTTGAAAGGCAATAGTATACTTAGACCCATACACTATCCACCAATAAAAGGAGAAATTGGCGAAGCCATACGTTCAGCAGAACACGAAGACATCAATCTCATTACCCTGCTTATGGGTGCTTCTGCCGCGGGTCTACAAGTGAAAGATAAAAAAGGAAACTGGGTAGATGTTTCTACTCCGGAGAATGCACTTGTGGTAAATGTTGGAGATATGCTGCAGCGACTTACCAATAAGGTTCTAGTGTCTACTACACATAGAGTTATAAATACTCCTGAGGCTCGAGATGGAAAGAGTAGATATTCCATTCCCTTCTTTCTTCATCCAAAATCAGATATGCCGCTCAATTGTTTAAAAGAGTGCACCACATCTCAGCCACCTCAATACGAAAATATTACCGCTGGAGAGTATTTAGACGAGCGCCTAAGAGAGATTGGTTTGAAATAATTCTGTTGACCTAGTTTAACTTGAAAAGACACAAAAAGAAAAACCCTGACTTGAAACAAAGTTTCGAGTCAGGGTCTTTAAAATTTTCTCAGAATTTAAGACTTATCTACGCAGACTTCCTCTCACTACTTTAAATTCCGTACGTCTATTTTTTTGATGCTCAGGATCTGTACACTTTACTCCATCTTCACACTGATTCACCAATTGAGATTCTCCATATCCCTTACCATAAACACGGTAGGTTTCAATTCCATTCTCAGTTATGTACAATACAGAACTTTTGGCTCTTCTGTCTGAAAGGGCTTGATTGTATTCTGCCGTTCCTCTGCTATCCGTATGGCTACCTACTTCAATCACTAAATCGCCATTGTCTCGCATGATATTCACGATCTTATCTAGCTCAACTGCGGCGTCCGGACGAATATTTGACTTATCGTAGTCAAAATAAATTGGGTTTATGCGCAATTCTTTGCCTAAATCTCTATACAAGGGGATGTTTACTAAAGAGCGATCTTCTCTATAAAGTTCACCCATATCTACGATTTCTCTTTGAGTCGAATAATTTCCGTAGGAAGCAATAAATCGTAGTTTACCTGCATACTTCGCCTGATCAAATCCAGTCTTAAAGTATCCTGTATCATTTACCTGCAAGGCAGTAACCAATTTTCCTCGCTCATCGAATATGTTTACAACAGCTGCTGGGAGACCCACATTTGTGGACTGTTCAAAAACTCTAACCTCTAATTGCTTTGGCAGTACAGGAAGTATTTCTATTTCTGGAGTTGTAGTTTCTAAATAATATATATCGTCTCTACCCTTTCCACCCGGACGGTTGGAAGAGAAATAACCCGTTTTACCATCCTCATTCAAGGTGATTGCGAAGTCATCCATCACATCATTGATGGGAGCTCCCATATTTTCAGGCTTACCAAATTTATTCTTTTCAGTGCGCGCTTTGGCTACAAGAATATCCAATCCGCCTAAACCTAAATGTCCATCACTCGAGAAATAAAGACTTCCATTTGAAGCATAAAATGGGAAAACTTCATCGCCTGAAGTATTTATTTCAGGACCCAGATTAATTGGATTACTCCAAGAAATCATAAGATTTTCGCAGATGTATAAGTCCATCCCACCTAAACCCCCTGGCATATCAGAGGCAAATACCATGTACTTACCATCCGGACTTAAAGTAGGATGCACGCAGCTGTAATTTGTTCCATTAAACGACAAAGGCACAGGCTTGCTCCAACTGGTTTCACCATCAATTGTAAGCTTATTAGAAGCAGAAATTTGAAGGTGAGTTGTATTCTTTGAATCTTTAACAAGTTTATTCTTGTCATTCATTGTATTGGTAGTCAAATACATCCTTCTACCATCTTTCGAAATGGTAATTGGTCCTTCATGATAAGGAGTATTCAAAGAAGTCACTGCTTTCACATCCGAAACTCTTCCAGCATAGGCTGTTCCCTCATAAAGATCTAAAAAACGTTGTTCATCCCAACTATAGGTAGATTTTGACTTATTCTCATCTGGTCTGTTTGAAACAAAATAGATCTTATTCTCTTGAACAAAGGGAGAGAATTCGTCGTTTTCCGAATTTATAGACAGAGGATAAACACTGTAATTACTATTATTCTGCAATAAGCGATTGATCTGATCAACTGAAAAACTCTTATTGTTTTTTGATTTACTGTCATTGCCTTTTATTTGGGCATACCT
>CALCFH010000125.1 GCA_937900215.1 uncultured Cryomorphaceae bacterium | reverse complement strand
AATATAAAATCTTGATTTTGAGAGGCTGTCTGAAAAGACAGCCTCTTTTTTTTTGAAGAGTCAGGCTGTAGCTGCCATTGTGGTTCGCGAAATGGGAAGTATAAGCCATATGGAAAGAGTATTTTTCAGCTCAAGCCATATCGGCTAATGAAATTAGAATTCCTAAGTTCGCCAATGCTTTGACAAAAGCGAATTGTTAAGTCTGCATTCTAGGATGAAAGGCTTTTATGGTTATGATAAACTTAGGGTGCTTCACGTTAAACAGAAAAAAGATGGTGTCTACGGTCATTGAAAATATTCGTCAAACAAGAAAGAACATGCTCCAATTATTGGAGGCATTCACTTATGAGGAGATAATATCCATTCCCAAAAGCATGAACAATCATCTTCTTTGGAATTACGGACATAGCATAGTTACCCAGCATATACTCACCTACGGCCTTTCAGGCCTAAGTCACTCAATAGATGAAGGGTTGCTTCAGCGTTATAGAAAAGGAAGTCTACCCAAAGAGCATAATTATCCATTTACAGATTTGGCTATGTTCTCAAAGCTTTCTCGAGTAGGTTTAGATCTATTGAAGGTAGACTATGAAAAGAAGGCTTTCATCCACTTTAAGCCGTATACAACCAGTTATGGAGTAGTACTTTCGAGCATAGAAGAAGCCATAGTATTCAACGCTCAACATGAAGCACTTCATTTAGGATTTATGATGGCTCAAAGGCACATCCTGTCACACTGATGCAATGCATTTCTCTAGTCGCTGTCAAGCTGTCACATCTCGTCTTCTTGGCAAGTTATTTGACTCAAGCAGCGCAAGGTAAAATCTAGTGTATGAGCGATCGAAAAACATCGAAAGAAGAAATGAATTCAAGAGATAATTCCAATACTTCGGATGAAGAAAAGAACAACGAGGCAAACCATTCTGCTCATTCTTCGGAAGAGAAGAATGAAGAGCAAACAGTAGTGAAAGAAATTGAAGTGAACGTAGATTTCAAAGATCGCTATTTGCGTATTTATGCAGATTTTGAGAACTATAGAAAGCGCACGAGCAAAGAGCGATTGGAGCTATTTTCAACTGCCAATCAAGAATTAATGACGGCAATGTTGCCGGTTCTAGATGATTTTGAAAGAGCTACGAAGCAACTTCCTGAAAACGAAGATTCAAAGGCTTTTGTAGAAGGCATCAAGCTAATCCAAGACAAGTATAGAAATACATTGGTGCAAAAGGGATTGAGATCTCTTGAAATCAAGCCTACAGATCTTTTTGATGTTGAGTTAATGGAAGCCATAACCAAGATTCCAGCGCCCATGCCAGAAATGAAGGGTGCCGTGGTAGATGTAATAGAACAAGGATATAAATTGGGTGAAAAGGTAATCCGCTTTGCCAAAGTGGTAGTAGGAGAATAATAAAAGGGAATGGCTAAAAGAGATTATTACGAGGTATTGGGTCTGAATAAGAATGCCTCAGCAGACGAAATTAAGAAGGCGTATCGCAAATTAGCCATCCAATTTCATCCGGACAAAAATCCAGAAGATCCAAAGGCAGAGGAGAAGTTCAAAGAGGCTGCGGAAGCCTATGAGGTTCTGAGCAATGCGGAGAAGAAACAACGGTATGATCAATTTGGTCATGCGGGAATGGGTGGCAATGCAGGCGGAGGTTTTGGCGGCGGCATGAGCATGGATGATATTTTCTCCAACTTCGGAGATATTTTCGGGGGTGCTTTTGGCGGCGGCAGCGGATTCGGTGGCTTTGGTGGTGGCGGTGGACGTACCACTCGCGGTTCAAACCTCCGCATAAAAGTGAAGCTGGGCTTAGAAGAAATTGCCCAAGGTGCAGAGAAAAAATTGAAGCTTAAAAAGTGGGTAGCGGCAGAAGGTGTAAGCTTTAAGACATGCAGTACTTGCAAAGGACAGGGTCAAGTCTATCGAGTTACCAATACCATGTTGGGACAAATGAGAACAGCTGCTGCTTGTCCTACTTGTCAAGGCTCGGGAAAAACCATCGATAAGAAACCAGCTGGTGTTAGAGAAGATGGATTAGTACAGAAAGACGACATTGTCTCTGTAAACATTCCAGCAGGTGTGCAAGATGGCATGCAGTTGAAAGTTTCAGGACAAGGCAATATGGCTCCTTATGGCGGTGTGGCTGGAGATCTAATTGTGCTGATCGAAGAGACGGAGCATCTAGAATTGAAAAGAGAAGGGAATAATCTGCACTATGATTTGTATCTCTCTTTTCCAGATGCGGCGCTCGGGGCCAGTATTGAGGTCCCCGTAGTAGGAGGGAAGGCCAGAATTAGCATAGAGCCATCCACCCAAAGCGGCCAGATACTTCGATTGAAAAACAAGGGAATTCCCTCTTTAGACGGATATGGAAAAGGGGATCTTTTGGTTCATGTAAATGTTTGGACACCCAAAACACTATCTTCTGAACAAAAGAAAATTTTGGAAGAATGGAGAGAGCTTTCCGACTTCAAGCCAGAACCAGGAAAGCGAGATAAGAGTTTCTTTGATAGAGTTAAGGAAATGTTCAGTTAGAAGTTATAATTTCGGATCATAAGTTTTCAAATACTACTATGCAGATTAACGTAGATTCGGTTACCAAGAAATATGGAAATTATGTTGCCTTGGATGGGGTAAGTGCAGAAATCCCCTCCGGCAGTATTTTCGGTTTGCTCGGACCCAATGGCGCAGGCAAGACCTCACTGATTCGAATAATGAATCAAATTACAGGTCCAGACGAAGGCAGAATTTTGCTAGATGGCAAGCCAATTAAATCATCTGACGTTAGCCGAATTGGCTATTTGCCTGAAGAACGGGGCTTGTACAAGAAGATGGAGGTAGGAGAGCAAAGTATGTACTTAGCTCGTTTAAAGGGCTTGGATTCTAAGCAGGCAAAAGCAGCGTTGAAAGATTGGTTTGAACGATTCGAAATTCAAGATTGGTGGAAGAAAAAAGTAGAAGAACTTTCTAAGGGAATGGCTCAGAAAGTGCAGTTTATTACAACGGTTCTGCACAATCCTGAACTACTGATCTTTGATGAACCATTTTCAGGTTTTGATCCTATCAATGCTGAATTAATCAAAAATGAAATTCTTGAGCTAAATAGAAAAGGAACAACTGTAATTTTCTCCACACACAGAATGGAAAGTGTAGAGCAAATGTGTGATTATATCGCGCTGATTAGTCGATCTAAATTTGTTCTAAATGGCTCTCTAAGCGAAATAAGAGAGCGTTTCAGAGACAACACATTCAAATTAGAAATTAGGAGCGATCAGTCAGAAGAACAATTTATTCTTCCAGCTGGAGCTTTATTGCTAGAAGAGAAAAACGAAGGGAACATTCTCACCAAGGTTGTTCGCTTAGAGAGTGCTAATACCACGCCACTTTTGCAGGCAGGTATGCAAATGGGAACTGTACAACTTCTAAGTGAAGTAATTCCAAGCGTAAATGAAATTTTCATTCAGACCGTAAAGGAAAGCCATGAATAGAATACTATTAATAATTCAGAGAGAGTATTTAAGTCGTGTTAAAAAGCGCAGCTTTTTAATAATGACCATTGTTGGTCCCATTCTTCTCTCGGCTATAGGAATTCTTCCAGCCTATTTCGCTTCAATGCCAGAACCCGATAGAACCCTTATGGTACTTGATCAGGCAGATATCTTGGACATGGATAAAGGCACCGATAGAATAAGCTTAAAATACCTCGGTCCTCCTGCCAACTATACCATCGACGAAGCCAAAGAGCAGTTTATGCTCACAGAAGATTATGCTCTCGTTTATATACCAACGGGCAGCGGATGGGATCCTGATTTTATTTCCAAGAACATTGTCATTTATGGTAAAGAGGAGGTTAGTCTAGGAGTTAAAAGCTTTGTTGAAGATATTATCCGCTCAAAGATTGAGGATTTAAAACTCAGAAATCAGGGAGTAGACCCAGAGGTGATTGCGCAAGTTCGCACGCATGTGAAGGTGAAATCCATCAATATAGAAGAGTCAGGCGTAGAAGAAGAATCTATTGTGGAAGGCAAAATGGTTATTGGATTCATCTTCGCCTTTTTTATGTATTTCTTCATTTTCATCTTCGGCTCTCAGGTTATGAATGGAGTGATGGAGGAAAAGAGCAACCGTGTGGTAGAAGTTATTGTTTCATCCGTTCGCCCATTCCAACTTATGATGGGCAAGATCCTTGGATCCGGATTGGTAGGATTAACTCAATTTCTCATTTGGATAGCCTTATCGTTTATCATATATACCGCTTTTACTGGGATATTCTTGGCAGATAAGATGGAAGCCATTCAAACAATGGCAGAGCAGTCTGCCGCTGGTGGGGCAGAAAGCATAGAACAGCTCCAGAATGACGGAATAGGTTCCGTAATGACCTTCTTGGATACCTTGAATGTGCCTCTTTTGATTGGCAGCTTTATCTTTTATTTTCTCGCAGGCTTTTTCTTGTATGCTGCCATGTTTGCTGCAATAGGATCTGCTGTTGAGAATCAGGCTGATGCTCAGCAGTTTTTATTCCCGGTTACCATCCCCATTATTTTGTCTATTGTAATCGCAATGAAAGTGGCTGAAGATCCGAATGGCCCACTGGGTTTTTGGTTTAGTATGATTCCTTTCACCTCTCCCATTGTAATGGTTACACGCATTCCGTTTGGTGTGCCATATTGGCAATTGGGTCTTTCAATGCTTCTTTTGATTTTAGGATTCATAGGTACCACTTGGGTGGCAAGCCGCATTTATCGCGTAGGTATTCTCATGTATGGAAAGAAAATTACCTGGGGAGAGCTTTGGAAATGGATGAAGTATGGAGGTTAAGGAGCTTCTAGAGTATAATTTTTTCAATCTTGGGAAATACCATCTCAATGCATATGAACTTATACTACTGGCACTGCTCCTTCTTTTCGCTAGATTCTTTCTGTTTTTAGTTAAGAAGTATCTAGAAAGACAAAGGCTTAAGGAACGTTTAGATAAAGGAAGAGAATATGCTATCTATCAAATGATAGTGTACCTCACATACGTAATTACACTTGCCATTGGACTTGAGTCGGTTGGGGTGAAGATTACGGTTTTTTTAGCGGGTTCTACGGCTCTCTTGGTTGGATTGGGACTGGGTCTGCAAGATTTCTTTAAAGCGCTTGTAGCTGGATTTATTATTTTAACCGAAAGAACGGTTTCTGCAGGCGATGTAGTGGAAATTGCGGGTACAGTTGGGCAGGTTAAAGAGATCTCCCTTCGAACAACTACCGTTACTACTCGAGATGATATCGTAATGATTATCCCCAATCAGCAATTGATTAGCGACAGGGTAATCAATTGGAGTCAGAATAAAAAATCTACCCGTTTTGGGGTAAGCGTAGGAGTTGCATACGGTAGCGATACTCGATTGGTAGAAAAGCTCCTGCTGGAAGTAGCCATGACTAATGAATTGGTGCAAAAAGATCAGGCACCTACCGTGCAGTTTAAAGATTTCGGATCTAGCTCGCTTGATTTTACGCTATTCTTTTACAGCTTTGAGTTATTTAGAATTGAATACGTGAAAAGCCAACTGCGCTACGGCATTGATCAGAAGTTTAGAGAAAACAACATTCAGATTCCTTTCCCTCAAAGAGACTTATGGCTTCGCAATCCTGAGGTGTTGAAGAGTGGAACAAGTCCTGTTTAAAAATCTACCTTAGTTTGAAAGTAGCCATAATAGATCTAGGTACAAATACCTTCAACCTTCTCATTCGCGATTTGTCGAATGATCAAGTGGTACACAACAGCAAGTTAGCTGTAAAATTAGGTGAGGGCGGAATCAATGAAAATAGAATTGCTGAATTGGCTTTTGGTAGAGGCCTAGCCGCTATGGAAGAGCTGGTTGGTGTTTGCAGAAAATACGAGGTAGATCAAGTTTTCGCCACCGCAACCTCCGCCATTCGTGACGCCAAGAACGGGGCTGATTTTTGCGAAATGGTTTTTCATAAAACCGCTGTTAAGATTGATGTTATAGATGGATTGAGAGAAGCTGAACTCATTTTGCTTGGGGTTCAAAACGCCATCACTCTCCCCAATCATTGTTACTTAGTGATAGATATAGGCGGAGGAAGTACAGAGTTTATTCTGGCAGAAGGCAAGGAGACCAAATGGATGAAAAGCTATCCTCTTGGAGTTAGTCGGTTATTGGAGAAGTTTAAACCATCCGATCCCATCCGAAAAGAAGAAATAGTTGAACTTTTGACTTATTTTGAAAGTCAATTGCCAGAATTAAGACAGAAAATCCAAGAATATAAGCCGAGTATGCTAATCGGATCTTCGGGTTCCTTTGATACTTTGGCAGACATTTGTAGAATTCGCATGGGGGAAGAAAGTACCGATCTTACAGAACCCAGCTATCTCTTTGATTTGGGAGTTTATAAGTGGGCTGAAAAGCTAATTCTGGAGTCGAATTTTGATCAAAGATTAGCTATTCCAGGAATGATAACAATGCGTGCCGATATGATTGTCTTATCGGTACTCTTAATAGGATATACGCTGAAAGCAGCTGGAATTCAAAGTATGTGGCTTTCTAAATACGCCCTAAAAGAAGGCGTCTATTTTAATTATAAAGTAAATGGATATGCCTAAAATTTTAATAGTTGAGGATGAAGATTCCATTCGCAGAGTGCTTAGAAATATTCTGAGTGAAGAGAATGCCAATTGGAGTATTGATGAAGCAAAAGATGGAGTAGAGGCCATTGAAAAACTTGCGAAAAACTTCGATTTGGTTCTCTGCGATATCAAAATGCCGAAGGCAGATGGAATTGAAGTATTGAATTTTGCAAGAGAACATCATCCTGATTCGGCTATTGTAATGATTTCGGGTCATGCAGATTTAGATACCGCGGTAGAATGCATGCGCAAAGGAGCCTATGATTTCATCAGTAAACCCCCAGATCTAAATAGATTTATTCAAACTGTTCGCAATGCGCTCGATCGAAATCAGCTGGTTGCACAGGTAAATCAATTGAAGAAGAAGGTGTCGAAGAAATACGAAATGATCGGTTCCTCGACTGCCTTGGCAGACATACAGACTATATTGGAGAAAATTGCGCTCACCGATACAAGAGTGCTCATTACAGGTCCCAATGGAACAGGTAAAGAACTCGTAGCGCACGGTATTCATGAGCAAAGTTCTAGGGCAAAAAATGCATTTATTGAAGTAAATTGTGCTGCCATTCCCTCTGAACTAATAGAAAGTGAGCTATTTGGGCATGTAAAAGGGGCTTTTACTTCAGCAGTAAAAGATCGAAAAGGAAAATTTGAAAATGCCCACGGAGGAACGCTATTCTTAGATGAAATCGGAGATATGCCTTTGAATGCACAAGCAAAGGTATTGAGAGCTCTGCAGGAAGGTAGAATTACACCGGTAGGAAGTGAAAAGAGCATTTCAGTAGATGTTCGCATTTTGGCTGCTACCAATAAGAATTTAGATCTAGAAATTAACGAAGGCAGATTTAGAGAAGATTTATTTCATCGGTTGAGTGTCATTAATATCAAAGTGCCTAGCCTAAATGAAAGAAAGGAAGATATTCCTGAGTTGGTAAGCCATTTTGTAAAGTTGCTCTCTGAGCAAGAGGGCATAGTGCCAAGAGCATTTGCATCGGAGGCCATTCTAGCATTGCAAGCCTTAAACTATAGCGGGAATATCAGGCAATTGAGAAATTTGGTTGAACGCTTACTGATTTTAGGTGGAGAAGTAATTAGTGCTGAAGATGTAAGGCGCTTCGCTTGATTGTGCAAATTCGGCACTAGCACTAAATTTTACCTACTTTCCGAAGTATATTTCAACTTTCTTAAATAGTATTATGTATAGGTCTAAAATTGCAAGTGTAGGTCATTATGTTCCTCCAAGAGTAGTAACCAATCATGAACTTTCTAAACTCATGGACACTTCAGATGAGTGGATTACAGAAAGAACGGGTATTAAAGAACGTCGCTTTTCCGATTTGAAAGTAGATACCACTTCGGCAATGGGCACTAAGGCAGCGAAAGTAGCTTTAGAAAGAGCAGGAGTTTCTGCAGATGAAGTAGACTTCATCATTTTTGCTACTCTTAGTCCAGATTTTTATTTTCCTGGGCCGGGCGTTTTAGTTCAAGAGGCATTGGGCGTATCTACAGTGGGGGCTCTAGATATTCGCAATCAATGTTCTGGCTTTATCTATGCATTGTCTGTTGCAGATCAGTACATCAAGTCTGGGATGTATCAAAATATCCTAGTTATTGGTTCTGAACTTCACAGCGGCGGATTGGATTTTACAAACCGTGGGAGAGGTGTTTCGGTAATTTTTGGTGATGGAGCAGGCGCTATTTTACTTCAAAGAGCACCGGAAGGCCATAAGGGCATCTTGTCTACTCATTTGCATTCTGAGGGCAAAAACGCACGTGAATTGGCTCTAATTGAGCCAAACACATCGCATTGGGTTCATGATATCATTAAGGAAGGCAAGGTTTTTACTGAAGATGATCAAGTAGAATATCACCCTTATATGAATGGAAATTTTGTTTTTAAACATGCCGTTACTCGTTTTCAAGAAGTGATTCATGAAGCTTTGGATGCGAATAAATTATCCGTAGAAGATATTGACCTTCTCATACCACATCAAGCGAATTTGAGGATCAGTCAGTATATACAATCCAAAATGAACCTCCCGGATGAAAAGCTGTTTAACAACATAATGAAATATGGAAACACTACAGCTGCATCTATACCTATAGCCCTAAGCGAAGCTTGGGAAGAAGGCAAAGTAAAGGAGGGAGATCTAATTTGCTTGGCTGCATTTGGAAGTGGATTCACCTGGGCATCTTCGCTTCTTTATTGGTAATTTAATTAATGATAGACTCTTTTTGTAGCCTCAGTCTTTTTTATTTTGAAGGATTCTCTAATCGCTGGTGGGCTCTGAGTCAGATGAAGCTAGCACACGAAAGCTTATCTAAAATTGAGGGTCTGTCATTTTATAAGTTATTGGGTAGTGGAGCGGGAGATGGATTTAAACCCTATCCAAATTGGGGTGTCTATGCTTTTTTGGGAAACTGGGATAATCCATCCGCCGCTCAAAATGCCTTCGATTTATCTGAGGTCTTTCAAGAGTTCAAGGAAAAATCAATAAGGCAGAGAACCTTTATTCTTCAGCCCACTTCAGGTCATGGTCATTGGAGCGGAACAATGCCCTTTGTTCACTTTCATCCAGAAAACCTAAGCGTTCCTATTGCAGTGCTTACAAGAGCGAGAATTAAATGGAACTGGCTTATCCCTTTTTGGATTAAAGTGCCTTCGGTTAATCGTGCAATGAAACAGTCTCCAGACTTAGTACAATCCATCGGAATAGGGGAGCTTCCGCTTATTGAACAGGCTACTTTTTCTATTTGGAAAGACCGAGCCTCTTTAAACAAGAAAGCCTACGGACTAGGAAAGCACAAAGAAGCAGTAACCAAAACAAGAAGGGTGAAATGGTATTCGGAGGAAATGTTTGTGCGGTTTAATTTGGTTGCAACGGTAGAGGGTTTGTCTCTAAATCCTATGGATCTTTCATAAAAGCTTTTTTCCCTTTTTTTAAAATTCCATTCAAGGTAGAATGTATTCCGTTCAAGCTCTGATTGATTCCATTGGCCAGTATTCCTTTTTTTATTGAATTGGTATAAGGCGAGATTTGGTCAACATTAAATACTAAGGCCATGAGAACGCTATTATTTTCCTTCCTCATTTTGTTCTATTTCCAATCCAATGCTGAAGATACTATTCAATTTTCGCAAGGTTTAGATTTTGAATGGACAATACAATCAGACACGATTATAAGTCTTAAAGTTTTATCACGCTATGAACATACCTATCAGTTGAAAGTGAGAGGAGAATCAGGCGCAATTGTTTGGAAAAAGCGGTTTTCAGCCTCCTCCTTCACTCAGAGAATGAGTCTTGGCTTACTACCAGAAAATAAATACACCTTTGAACTATATGTTGATGGTGTTTTATTTCAATCAAAGCCATTGTTTTTAAATGTTTTAGAGTCTCTAAATGCTGAAATCACAATGCCTGAAGTTTCATTGCCCCAAGCCGTTGTTGAGATTGTTGAAGAAGAACAGGGTTCTGTTAGGGTTGAATTTAAAAATCCACTGATTCATACGATGTGCATCGTTGTTCGGGGAAAGAGTGGTGCCGCCATATTTAAAACTTTTGTTCGCAACAAAGAGAGCTATAAGGCTTTGTTTTCTCTTCAACATCTAACTCCAGGCGTGTACACGGTTGAGTTGTTAGACGGAAGCTTAAAAGTAGAAGAGTTACGCGTAATAATCGATTGAGTGTTTACGCTTCTTAGCTTACCTTCGATTTCTATGCGAAGGGAGAAAATCAAGAAACTAAGCATTTCTATTTTGTGGACATGCGCGATTGTCTATGTTTTCAACGGGGCAATTTCAATTGCTACTTTTTGGTTCAACGTTGCCAATGTATTTAGCATTCACTATTCACAGTTCATTCTAGTTTATGTCTTTTTGCTCTTCTTGCCAGTCACAAAAAACACGGTAAAGAGTCACAGTTCAGAAGAGTATCAGTTGTCTTCTCGTTTTTTTAGTGCCTTTGGTACGCTAGCTTTTCTTTCAGCCATTTTCATTTTCTTATGGGAATATGCAGCGCTTCACTTCGATAAGGATGTGCCCTTTATTATGTTGGATGGCTATAAACTGAAATGGATTATTTCGTTGCTATTTATTGGAGTGTATGTTGTGATAGATATGGGAACGGAGCTGCTAAAGCGATGGCGAGTTTCATTGGCAGAAGCAGAACGGTATCAAAAGCAGGAGGTTCAGTCTAAGCTAGAAACCTTAAAAGCGCAAATCAATCCACATTTTTTATTCAATAGCCTTAATACTCTGTCGAGTTTAATCTATGAAGATCAAGATAAGGCCTCTTTTTTCTTGAGAAGAGTAAGCGCCGTCTATAGACATATTCTTGAAGCTAGAGATAAGAACCTGATTAGCCTGCAAGAAGAGTTAACAATAGCCAAAGATTATATTGATCTAATTCACATTCGTTTTCCAGAAATGGTGAAAATACAGCTGAAAATAGAAGCTGCTTATTTGGGATATAGAATAGCTCCACTTAGTTTGCAGATGCTCATGGAAAATGCAATTAAACACAATTCAGCTTCTGAGTCGAGTTGTCTAAACATCGCTATTTCTACGCATTCTAACGCCACTATTTCAGTGGTTAATAACCTACAGGAAAGAAAAACGCTGGAGAGAAGTACTAAAGTTGGACTAGAGAATATCAAAGCACGGTATGAATATCTGAGCAGTAGAAGCGTCTCCATCCAGCAATCTGAAACTGAATTTGAAGTTGTAATCCCTTTAATCTCTCCTCAATGATCCGCGTAGCAATAGTAGAGGATGAACCCTATGCAAGAAAAGAGCTAAAGCGCTTATTGGCAACAATGCCTTTTGAAACCGCTTTAATAGGAGAAGCAGAAAGTATTTCTATGGCAGTAGATATGCTCAATGAAAATCCAAAACCCGATCTACTTTTTTTAGATATACAGTTATCGGATGGATTGAGTTTTGAGATTTTCAATCGGATAGATTTGAATATCCCCATCATTTTTACTACCGCTTTTGATCAGTTTACCCTACAGGCCTTTCAACATTTGAGCATAGATTATCTCCTAAAACCCATTGAGCCAGATTTACTGCTAAAAGCATTTGAAAAGTATAAAACTTTGCGCTCATCAAACTCTCCATCTCCACTAGATTACAAAGAGTTGGCAAAATATTTAAACACAGCTAAACCTATTGAATACAAGCTGCGTTTTGTTGGAAGGGTTGGCAATCGATTGCTTACCATGCTAGCAGAGGACATTGCATATGCCGTAGTCACTTCAGATGGTATTCTGCTTAGATCTAACAGGTCAAAAGATCTACTCCTTGATCAGAGTTTAGATCAGCTTGAAAAGCAATTAAATCCCAATCATTTCTTTCGAATTAACAGACATATGATTGTTCAAATTACGTCGATACAGAAAGTGGAAAAATATTCTCTTACCCAATGGATGCTAATACTCTCACCAGAATATCATGAGCGAGTTCTTGTGAGTAGGGCACGAAATACTGATTTTTTAAATTGGATGGATTCATGAGACAGTTCAAAACACTCTTTTTACTGTTGTCAGCTTTACTTTTTACAGCTTGCAACCAAGTTGTTTTGATTGTAGATAAAATGCCTGGGAATACTCCACCGAATGACCCCATTTTTGTGAGTGGTAGTTTTAATAATTGGAAGGAAGGCGACAACAACTTCATAGTTAGGGAAATGGAAGATGGCCGATATGGTGTTGTTCTCCCGGCCTTGCAGGGTAAAATAGAGTATAAATTTTCTAGAGGGAATTGGCTTACGGTAGAAACCGATTCTTGTGGAAATGATATTCCCAATAGAGAATTAGAGATCAAAGCTTGGAATGAAGTTTCTGTTTCCATAGATAATTGGAAGGACAGAAGTGCTACCCTTTGCAATTATGTAACGGTATACGTTCAGTCAGATTCAACAAAAATGTATCGTGATGATGATCTTTATTTGGTTGGAAATCATAATAATTGGAAGCTTTTTGATGCAACGTATAAAATGACACGTATTTCATCCAACCTATATAGAGGAAGACTTCCTAAAGGCTTGGTAGAGGTTCTGGAGTTTAAAATAACACGGGGAGATTGGACCAAGGTTGAGGTAGATGTTTCTGGAAGTATTTCTTCTCCGCACACTATTAAAAGCTCAATTGATAGCGTGTTTGTTGAAGTGCCAATGTGGAATGATTTTGTTGTTGAATCGCATCCCAATCTAACAGTTATTGTAAATAGATATCCCTCTTTTCCCCAAAATGAGCGCTTGTATTTAGCGTCTAACCTGAATAATTGGGATCCTTCGGCCAGTGACTATGCCTTTGAGAAAATGAAAAATTCGGATGCTTGGGTTTTGAGTTTGCCCAGAAAAGGAGATCGAATGTATTTTAAGATCACCAGAGGAAGTTGGAGTACGGTGGAAACTGCACTGAATGGTACGGATATAGATAACCGCGAATGGGATTTTGGATTGAATGATACAGCCTACGTTAGAGTAGAGGCGTGGAAGGATTAATTGAGGTAGAAGCCCTCCGTAACCGCAAGTTCTTGCTCAAGGCTAAAGTCGTACACTCTTTTTCTAGGCTCTAGAAACTGCTCTATTTGATGGGTGTTCTTAAACTTCAAAAGTTTCAGTCTATCGTCTAAGGAGAGATGGATTTCAGCACTTAATTGGAAAGCGGTGTTGTCTACAAGTGCGTTAGACTGAAGAGGTGTAGTAAATATGGAGTCTTCAAACTCTCTTATCTCACCGCCTGGCCAACGCCCTTTAGAGTGGCGGTAATAGAATTTAGTGAGTTGAAATAATTGTGTGCAATATATTTGAATGGAAATCTGATTTGTACCTAGCACAGGACTTACTTTTTCAAGCCGAACTAAACTCCCAATGTTTAGAGTGTTTAAAAGATTGCTACAAGGAATTCCAAAATTTTCTTGGTTTTGCAAAAGCGAATCAATTAGCTCACCGTAGCGGTCTTCATCAACGCTAATAATTTCTCGTTCTCCGGGAAACAGACATACAGATAGAGGAATAAGAGATATGTAATGTGCTACTCCCATATCCTTATAAGTAAATAATGCTTGAATTGTTCAGAGAAAAGATCGATACTTTATTATCGAACGAGAACCACGATTCCTTTTTCGCGGATATCGATTCTTTTGCTCCCATCTGGATTGATGTAAGCGGCGTCTAATTGCCATAAATAAGTACCACTGCGAAGTTCAGTACCTTCGAAGGTGCCGTCCCACCAATATTCAGAAGATGGACTTTTTGCATGATACATTAGCCTTCCCCAACGATCAAACACACGAAGGTTAAAGGTTTCTGGAGTACACTCTGGGTTTATCTGAGCGCCCCAATAATCATTTTTAGTATCTCCGTTGGGAGTAAAAGCAGTAGGAACAAATGCAGGACAGTCATTGAAAGCTTCGCCTACTTGTGTTGTCTCCTGACCGTTAGCGAACAAGGCAGAGCACAAGAATGTTGCAAGAAGAATGATTTTATGTAATGCTTTCACCACTGGGTTATACTATATCAATTGCAAATGTAAACATAGCCAAAATATATCAGCACATTACAGTTGCCACAGGCCTTTTAACTTAGTCTAAGACAAATTTCAATAATCAATCGAAATCGAGTGTTAGCTTAAAGCGCAGAACTCTTCCATTGCCTGCATCACAGACATACAGAATTTGGTTCCAATAGGCCATTCCTCTTGGTTCGTTAAATTGCATGGGGCCTATGCCGCTTCCTCCAAAACTAACTTTTTGGTATTTGGTTTCTCCACTGGCAGGTGGAGGCAAAATGCCTTCCAATCCGTTAATGGTAAACTGATAAATCGAATCTTTATCCGTGTCGCTCACAAATACATAATTGGTTCCATCTCCGGTAATTGTAATGTGCTTGGGAGATGAAAATTTATTGGGTTCATTCAAACCGCCTGAAGCCAAACTAGTGTCTAAAGGAAAGATGGTTGGACGATATTCAGCTCCGAATTCTGCCTCAATAAATTCAATGTATTGAACCTGAAGTAGGTTGCCAGGAGCGATAGAGGTAAACAAAAAATCGGCACCTGTAGTGGCTGAGATTTGAGGGGGTTGTGTACGCGTAACTAAACCAAATGGCTCATCAAAATAATCATTGAACTGCCCGCTTGAGGTAGTCACGAGAATGGAACTTTGGAAAACATCGTTATTGTTGAATAGCAAAACGGCATTATCAGGACCAAGACCGGCATTGTTAGCGCTAGGTCCTTTGCGAGTGACATAGAAACTGTTGTTGATCGAAGAATTGCGATTGTCTCCAATTATTCCAATTTTGTTGAATTGAACAATGGCATCTCCGCTTGAAAAAGTACTCTTAAAATAGAAAGGATGTACTATGGCATTGGTGATTTGAGCTTGGCTTAAGCCATAGCCATTATCGCTCTGTAATTCTAGTCGATAAATACAGCTTAAGTCGTATTCAACTCCGCCTACCGTATCGGTTTTCGTACCAATTACCAATAAGTTAAAACGCCTGTCTTGAACAACTGAGCGAGCACCTGGTACGAACTTTCTGCCCACCTCATTCCCAGCCTCATCAAGGCAAACAACCTCTTGAGTGGCCTCATCTACTACGTAGAGTAATTCGTCAAAGCCAATGCAGATATCTATGGGCCTAATAAACTGATTTAAAGCAGGCTGAATTGGAACGTAAGCAACGTCTCTGTCTGTGAATTCAGGAATTTGTATAAAGCCTAAGTCGGTTTTATCGCCTAAATAATTCTCACACGAAAACAGTGCAAGGCTTAGGGTGAATAGAAGAAGATTTCTTTTCATTCTCTTGCATGTTTTAAAATGTTCAGTCGAAGTCCGATATTGTGTTGAAATCCAAGTAAATCAGTTGGATTTATGGCGTAATCAACAAAAAGAGATTGTCCTAAGGCACGGGTTCTAAGCCCAAATCCGAATGTTGGATACGGTTGACCAGCCACATTCAATCGCAATCCTGTTCGCAAAGCCAAGAGTTCTTTAAATCCGTATTCAAATCCCAAGCGATAATTTTCAGCATTGTCATTCGGGTGATTTAGTTGGAAGGATGTGCGGAGAGAATGGTCTCCTACGCGCCAAGGAACGGCAGAAATTCCCATCGAAAAAACGGTTGGAACTGTATTCGATTCAAGGTCAGTGCCGCTGTTTCTATTGAAAGCAACCGCCAAATTCTCGCCGCTCAGAGAACTATTTCCACCGAAATTTTGAATCATTACGGCAAACTGTAATTCTTTGTATTCTGTATTATATAAGAAACTTACATCTGTAGAGGCAGTATGATTAGAATAATCTGCAATGCCTTCATAAATGTACTTTACGTTAACACCAAGGCTAAACTGTTTACTCAATTGACGCGCATAACCAAGACCAAAAGCCATATTCGTAACAAAAATACTTCTGCCGGTTCCATTGGGTTGAAATTCAGTTCGCTCTATAATTTCGCCTGAATTGAGCGCGTTGAGCTGAAATCCAAGTGAAGACACACCGTCTTTTAAGGGAAATATTCCAGAGAAAAAACTTTGATTCACATCTGAACCGAGAAAGAAATTGCTCATAGCCCATGCATTTTCTTTGATCTGAGTAGCAGCTGCAGGGTTCGTCATAAAGGAGTAGGCATCACCATTGTTCGCAACACTGGCCCCAGCCATGGCACTGGAGCGAGGGCTCATATCATTTTTAAGGAAAACCAAGGAAGACAAGCCAGCGCGTTCGCCACCGTAGATAGGCAAAAGCTGAGCTTGAGATGTGATTCCACTAAGAACCAAGAGTAAAGTAAACAGGTATTGAATTCTTTTCATGATCAAAAGCGGAATGCGATTCCATAAAGTATTTGGCGAGGTGCTAAATAGCGTGCTGGATCTCTTGGATCTACACCTCTTTCCTGAGGGCCGTTAAACTGGGGTCTTGGGTCTCTCCAAGTATTGGGCACGTCATCTCCATATTCATAGGCTCTTCCTGTGATAGGATTTATTATCTGGGCATTTTTATTATCCATCAAATTGCGCACTTCTATAGTAAAGACAACACCTCCTTTGTCTTTAATGAACTTCCAGTCATAGCTTAATTTCAGGTCGAAATTTACCCAAGGTGTCGCATTTTCTTCCAAATAACGGTCGTTGCGAACCACAAATTCTGGTCGGCCTAAATCATTTTCACCCACCTTTTCTTGTGGGGTATATCGAAAGCCAGAAGTGTAATTAAAAGATAAAAAAGCTCTAAAACCAGTAGGATCAAATCCCAACCAAGCAGCATTTTCTTTCTGTGGGCTGTAGGCAACTCCTGCATTGATGGTCCAAGGGCGATCAAAAGCAAGAAACTGCTCTTGCGTTAGGGCAACCTCTCCGTTTTGTTCAATTTGTAAAGCCGATTCTCGAGCGCTATTCGATTTACCTCGCGCTACTTGGTACGCAACATTCGCGAAAATATTTAAGTCGTCTTTGAGCCTGTAAAAA
>CALCFH010000124.1 GCA_937900215.1 uncultured Cryomorphaceae bacterium | reverse complement strand
TAGATAATTTCAACCCCTGGCATTCTTTCGGAAATGATTTTGCCCGCCATCAATGATATGTCCAGTGAAATATCCTTTTCCTTCGACTTGTACCGGCCAGTGCCTAAATTTCCAGGGTCTGATCCTCCATGTCCCGCATCAATGACGATTTTTTTAACCGTTGAGTTCAATCGCTTATCGGCAAACACCGTCATGTCTGCTCCAGAGAATAGAACGGTTAAAAGAAGGAGACTAAATTTAAAAACTGTTTTCAAAGTGTTATAATTTTTCAAAATGGTTGAATGGTCTGCTTTTTGAATAGCTTTGCCACGCAACGCACGAAACAACTGTGCCAAGCCAAAAATAAGGATTGCCTTTGCGCTTATTTCGGTACATCTTGCTTCTTTTATTCACTATTAACAGTTTAAACGCGCAAACTGTTATTTCGGATAGTGCTATTGTAGAAATTGGAGACTCTACAAAGCTTCCGCCTAAGAAAGACTTTGCTCTCAAAGATATCGTAGATTCTAGAGCAGAAGATAGTACAGTGCTTTCTATGGATGGCAATAAAACCTACTTATATAATAAATCAACCGTTGATTATCAGGATATTGGTCTTGAGGCAGGCTATATAGAAATCGACTGGAAACTCAATACTGCTTTTGCTTCTGGCATTGTAGATTCTACTGGTACTATAGTTCAAAAGCCTATTTTTAAAGAAGGAGACAAAGAATATTTTACTGACACCATTTGGTACAACTTCACAAGTAAAAAAGCGAGAATTAAGAAAGTTATAACCCAAGAAGGCGATGGATTCCTCCATGGCGATCGGGTGAAGAAGCTAGAAAACAACACATTTTTCATAAAAGGAGGTGCATACACGACCTGCAATTATGAAGATCCACACTTTAGAATCAAGACGAATAAAACCAAAGTTATCTCAGGGGATAAAATAGTAACAGGTCCAGCTTATCTAGAAATCCTCGATGTTCCAACACCCTTAGTTCTGCCTTTTGGCTTTTTTCCAACAGAAACTCGCAGGCGATCTGGAATAATTATCCCCACATGGGGAAACAACTTTGAGAGAGGATATTTTTTAAAAGACGGTGGATATTATTGGGCAGCAAGCGATTATTATGACCTTACCGTAAAGGGAGAGATTTATACCATGGGTGGATGGGGACTAACCTTAGGAAGCAATTACAACAAGAGATATGCATTCAATGGCAACTTTTTAGCCAACTACAATAAAATTAAAATTGGAAGAGAAGGTTTTTCAGAGAATGGCGGAACTTTCAGAAACTCTACAGACTTTAGGATTGCATGGACGCACAATCAAGATCCCAAAGCAAGACCAGATCTACGATTTACAGCAAGTGTTAATATTGCCACGGGTACCTATTTTCAAAACACCCAACAGCAGGCCAATCAAGTGCTTACAAGTCAACTTAATTCCAATGTGGCCATTCAAAAAAGCTGGGTTGGAAGACCATTCAGCTTGTCTGTTAATTTGGGCCATAGCCAGAACATACAACAAAATACCATTTCTTTAACCTTGCCTAAATTGGCATTTAACGTAAACCGATTTACACCGTTTAAAAAAGAGGGTAGGATAGGAGAGTCTAAGTGGTTTGAAGATATTGGGGTTAATTATTCATTTCAAGCCGAAAATCGACTCAACGCAAACCTAGATGATGATATTTTTTCTGAACAAAGCCTCAGGACAAATGCACGCTACGGAGCGCAACATATTAGCTCTATCCAAACGAATGTGAAACTATTTAAATATTGGACCTTCTCGCCTTCTATAAACATGAATAATCGATGGTATGGATCGAGATTGAATTACAATTATATCGACTCAACTGGTAAAGTTGATATCGATACCATTGGAGGCTTCAACAATGCATTTGATTTTGCTTTGAGAGGTAACTTAGCAACTAAAGTATATGGTCAGTTCAATTACAAAGGAAAAGTCAGAGCAATCCGCCATGTCATGACTCCCAGCATAGGATTTAATTATAGTCCAGATTTTAGTGATCCTATATGGGGATATTATCAGACATACAAAGCAGATTCTCTTGGAACCATACGTACTCAATCTGTATACAATGGATATCTTTATGGATCTCCCCAAAAAGGCGTAAATGCATCTGTAAATTTTGGATTGCAAAATACTTTAGAGATGAAGGTGCGCACTGACAGAGATTCCAGCGGGCTAAAAAAGGTTAAACTTCTAGAAGGTTTTAGCGTAAATACGAGTTACAATGCAGCGGCTACAGAATTTAGATGGAGCGATATAAGCTTAAATGCTCGAACTTCTGCCCTA
>CALCFH010000123.1 GCA_937900215.1 uncultured Cryomorphaceae bacterium | reverse complement strand
TTCTTTCATTTGAGTGAAGCCCTCTACTATAGCATCAATCTGCATTCGGAAGGTATTGCTTGTCAGAAAATTGTACAACATATGCATCTTATCTCCTTTGTTTTCTTGGGAAGTCATGGCGAGACTGAGTTGAACAACTGATTCTCTCAAAACCGAACAAAGGCCTTTAAACTCTTCATAAGAACAAACCCAAACGCCATCGCGAATGCCCATTCTATCCATATCTGAGGGCATGGCCTCTGTAACCAAAACACCCACATCGGCTCCTTTGTCTCGCATATCTGCTTTGAACTTCTCTATCCAACTGGGCTGGAAGTCTTTGGTGCGTTTGCTCTCGTAATAAATGCTTCCGCAATTTTGTCTAGTGCGGGTATTCACTATCTGTATGCAATCTCCGCCGCGGGCTCCTTTCTTAATTTCATCAATGGTATCGAGCGGAAAATGTGTGGCTAGCCATTCTTCAATGGCCAATTCTTGAACCTCTCCCTGCAGCTGCATTGAACCTTGGGCCTGTTTGCGCTGCATTTCTTCGGTGAGCTTCATCTGGTCTTCCAACTTCTTCTGCATCTCTTTTATACGCAGCTCGTTCTTCTCCGCTTCGGCCTTGCTAATCTTTTCTTTCTCAATAGAAAGCACTGCGTTGAGCCGTTTTTCTGCGGCCAAATCGGCCACTTCTTTTGCCTCCTCTTTCTCGCGCTTTAAGCGCTCTATTTCCACTTTTGAACGATGGAGCTCTTTGAGTTGCTCCGATTTCTCTACTAGCTCCTTCTGCATTTCTGCAAATTGCTCGGCATTTTCTTGGTTGAATTTGGCCTTTAGCTTCAGCTCCATGTCCTTCTTCTGCTCCGCAAGCTGCTTTTCCAATCGCTCTTGAAATATTTCGTTCTCCTTGCGCTTTTTATCCTCAAAATCAGCTTGCAATTGTGCCAATCTTTTCTCTTCTTCTTTTACTTTGAGTTGAGATTGTTGCAACTGCGCTTGGTATTTCTGCTTTATTTCTTCTTCTAATTGATGCGATAGAATATCTTGTACATCGATGGCTGTACCGCAGTTGGGACAGTTGATTTGATTTACGCTCATGCTTATATGCGATTTTTTAATTGAGAATAGGTTTCCATCTTGGCTTTATTGGCACTGCCAAAGCTTTCACTCTTACTATGCCACCGCTTCTACTGTTCAGAAGGCCACGGTTCTATGAACGTAAAACTACACAGCCTTCTTTTCACTTCCTAGCTCTATAGATTAATCTGCAAAAAGAAAGGCTTTCAGCTGCTAGTGAAGTATTCATTTATGTATTTAGATGGATGGATGTTGAATGCATATTATCAGCGCTTTAGACCATCTATCAGCATCAAACAAATCCGAATACTTTCATAGGAGATCTCTTCCTTGAAGTATTCAAAATAGCTCTTAAGCGTAGCGGTAGCGGGATCTAATTTCTCTTTGGCCTCCTGTACTCTTTTCATTTCTTCTTCGCTGACAAATTGATGGAGATCTACTTCCTTCCCATCTAAATAGGCTTTCTGAAGATGTGCAAGAATGGTCGACTCTTTGAGCTCTCGCTGGGCGGCAATTTCTTGAACTGATAAGCCTTGCTTAAACAATTCAAGGCTTTGCATGGCCGTATTGGATGTGCTTCCCGCTTTTTTGACACTAAACTTGGCTATTTCCGCAAGAAACAGAGTGCCATACAAGTCCATTTTATGCTTTCCTACTCCGGTTATGGCTAAGAATTCACTTTCAGTCTGAGGCATCTTTGCTTCCATTTCTCGTAAAGAAACATCGTTAAAAACCAGGTAGGCTGGCATTCCTTTCTCCTTGGCCAATTCTGCTCTAAATGCTCTTAGATGCTCAAACAGTCCTGCTTTAGACTTCTTCTGCACAAGGCCTTCGTTTTCTGCAATGGCTGCTTTGCTCTCTTTTTTGGCAGCACTTACTCGGTCTACTGCGCGTGTGAGTTCTACTTTTTTCGATTGGAAGAGTACTTCATCTGATAGCGGAGTAAGTTCTAAGGCATTCTTTTTATGGAAGGCCAACTCTGCCAATCCTTGATTAATCATCTGTATAATATACTGTTGCCAATGTATCCAGGAAACATCTTTTCCAATCCCATAGGTTTTTATCTGGTCCAGTCCGTTTTCCAGCACATGGGCGTTACGGGCACCTCTCAACACATCTATTATTCCACCTATGGCCTCTTTTTCTTCTACTCGGTGGATGGTAGAGAGCACTTTTTGCGCGAGTATGCTGCCGTCGAAGAACTTAGGTGGATGGGTGCATATGTCGCAGTTGCCGCAATTTTCAGAAAGCATTTCTCCGAAATAAGAAAGCAGAATTTTTCTTCTACAAGAGCTGGCTTCAGAGAACTGTTGCATTCGTTCTAGCTTTGCCAATTGTACTTCTTCATTCTCAGCGCCTTCTGTAAACTTCTTCAGCTGAATCACATCTGCATAGCTGTGAAAGAGAATGGCTTTCGATTCCAATCCATCTCTACCCGCCCTACCAATCTCTTGATAATAGCCCTCAATGTTTTTGGGCATATTGTAATGAATCACAAAGCGCACATTCGATTTATCTATGCCCATTCCGAAGGCTACTGTGGCACAAATAATTTTTATTCTATCGTATATAAATCCTTCTTGAACAGAATTGCGCTGCTCAAAGCTTAGTCCTGCATGATAGGCTTCTGTTAAAAAGCCTTGTGCTTTGAGCTTAGTGGCTACTTCTTCCGTTGTTTTTCTACTCAGGCAATAAATGATTCCCGATTCTTCTCGGTTCGCTTCGATAAATTGAATG
>CALCFH010000122.1 GCA_937900215.1 uncultured Cryomorphaceae bacterium | reverse complement strand
CGATTGCTTCCCATTCTAGAGGGAATAATGGTTACTACCTTACCTGTTTTCACTTATTTCCCATCAAATTTGATACGTGTAATACTTGATCCAATACACGAGCAGCATATCCCCATTCGTTATCGTACCAAAGAACCAATTTCAACATGCGATTTTGAATTACGTTAGTCCAACGGTGATCTACTACCGCTCCAAAATCTGCTTTCTTAAAATCTAGAGAAACCAGAGGCTCCCAGTTGTTGTGAATGATTGGCCAATGCTGATTCTGCTCCATTCCTTCAAAAAGGGCAAGAACATCCTTGGTGCTGGTATCTTTACTTAGGTGGAAGGTTAGGTCGGCGCTACCTACAATGGCTGTTGGAGTTCTGTATGAAAAAGATCCAAAGATTTCTTCCGTAATTCCGTAGGTTTTCAATACATCACAAGTAGCTGTAATAGCAGAAGTGGGCTTTGGAATCATATTGCCAATGGCAGATCTGCCCAAGGCAAAGTGGTGATAAATTTCACCAGGAACAGACCAAGAGCTTGCAGGACCGTCCATTAGATTCTGATAGTTTAGCCAAGGATGCAGGGTTGTTCCATAGGCATGATCAAATCCAAACGCTTCGTGAATGGCTTTGGTAACTGGAGCAATAGCAGTTGCATCGCAAATACTGGTAGAAATAACGTGGTGCTTTTCAATATCAAGCAAATGCTCATTAGCGCCCAAAACCATAGTGAAATCTACTTGTCTAGGAGCATGCGTTACAAATACCTTCTTAACTTGACCGCTCGAAATGAGTTTTTGAGCGTCGAGTACGTTCTGAAGAACACCCGAAGCATCGATTACAAAATCGATATTGTGCGATGCCCAATTTACATCGGCAATAGAACGTTCGTGTGAAATGGCAATTTTGTGATTGCTTTCAGGTGAAACGATAAAATCGCCTTCCACTCTAAAGATTTCAGGTAATCTATCGTAAAGGGTATCGTAATTCAGTGTATACGCTATATTGTCGTTATCAGGATTGATGTCGTTGATGGCTACAACCTCAAAAAAGTTTTTGTTTAGGTTGTTTCTGAAGATCGCTCTTCCAATTCGGCCGAAGCCATTTATTCCAACTTTGATCATTGCTCGGGTTTAGATTTAGAGTTTACTTATTTAGTGTTTAGAATTGACTTATCTGTCAAGTTTTGAATGCTGTAAAAAGGTGGATTCCTTTTAAAAAAGTCTTTCCATCCCTCAAACTGGGTGTATTGATGCATAAAGATGAAATCGAAGCCAAAGGCCTCTGCCGTTTCAAAATCATGTTTACTATCGCCTATAAATAGAATCTTGCCTTGTGGGTTGATCTTTTTAACGTTCTCTGACTTCGAAGAAGGTCCGCCTAAAATAGAGTGGAAGTAAGGCGCTAGTTTCTTGTAAGCAAGCGTGGCACGCACTTCCTCTTGGCTACCTCCAGAAATGGCCCAGATAGGAAGGATGGCCGAAGCATACATGAGAAATTCTTCCACCCCCACGGTTAGATCTACCTCCTTCAGACTTTTGTCGTTTAGGGCATTGTATCGACTTAAGATCTCTAGGCTGGTTTCTGAATTCTCTCCAAAAAATTTTGCCACTTTTACTTCTCTCGGTACACCATTTAAGGAAGTGAAGTACTCTACAAAAGACTGGCATTCCTCTTCGGTTGTAAAAGGACGCACGGCTTCCCGTATATTGTCTTCTTTCAGTCGATTCGAATCCAAAAGAACGCCGTCTACATCGAGGATTAATCCCTGATAGTTCTGAATCAAAGTCCTTGCATTATTTTGGAGACATTTTCAACGAAGCGCTCGGTGGCTTTGCCATCGTTTTTGTAGCATTCTTGTTCTATGGCATTTTGACGCTCTGCACTGTCTAAATCCGGATTCTGAAGATATCTTTCAATCATAGTATCCATTTCGTCTAGACTATCTACTAAGCGACAAGCGGAAAGCGCAAATAGTTTTTCTAGGTGAACATAAGTGCGCAAGCGCCTTGCAGAGCTCCAGAAAGGCCAATTCTCTGTATCGAATGCAGTAATGATAACGGGTTTATCCAAATAAATGGCTTCTATGGCGATGGTGGAACCCGAGTTTAAACAGACTTTTGCCAAGTTTAGGAGAGAGGATAACCGAATCATATCGTCTTTGGCCATATACCAGGTAAGAAGGCTATTATCTGAATCAGGAAAATCTACTTTTACTCTATTCGAATTAAGTGCTTTCAGCCGTTCTAACCAGCTTAGATCGGATCTATCCGCCATAAGGTTGGCCATATGAGGGCGAATCACGAATTGCATATCTTCTCCAAAATGATTTGATTCAACTCTTTGTGCAAGATGCTCAACTATATCTATTTCATTGGGAGCGAAATAAGAAGCAGACATGGTAAAGAATAGAAATGGCTTGACAGGGTTCAGCCCAATGGTATCAAGTATATTCGGATAACCAATTTCTCGACTTTTTACTTGTGCATGTACGTCGAAATGCGTTACACCTGTCAAATAGGTTTGTCTACTATTAACATTGTAGTATTGGCTTAGTTCTTCATTCATTATAGGACCCCACGTAAGATAAGAGTCTCCAAGCACGGGGAAAATGCCTTTTGAAGTAATATTATCCCAGCTTAGGATATAGAAAATTCGATGAATGCCTAAACGTCTTGCCGCTTCCAATAAATACATTTCCATATCATCTACTGGACGTGTAGAAATTATGGAGTCTGGATTGATTGATTTTAATAATTTTTCAGCATAAGGCTTAAAATATCCGTCTTTTTCAATATGCTTAAAAGCTTTCTTTCCTCCAGGCAACGAGCGAATAATGGCTCCTAGATAAAAGAATCCATGATTGAGGAGACGATTTTTTAGAGGATACTTCTTGTTTCGAGTTCTTTGAAGATGCTTTTCCCAAAGTGCCGGATTGGTTTTGATATTCTGGTGAATATGAGACCGTAGAATTCCTCGGAACTTGTCATTTCGACCGATGTCATAACTAAAAGAATGAACTACAATTCCCTCGTCTCTCAAATGGGTTAAAGAGTCAATAGATGAGTTTTTGACAATGATATGAACTTCATGTTCAAAACTTAAGCTTTTAAGGAGCCCTGTTTGAAGTGCTCCTCTGGCTGTATGGCCGTGAGAAATAATGTAAGCTAATTTCTGCTTCAATGTTATAGACGAAGAATGATTCAATTGTTCTCGATAAATTTTTGTGCCGCACTCCAATCTTCCATGGTGTCTATGTTAAAATGTGGCTCATCCTTATTAATTAGGTAAGAAATCGATTCGCCATAAAGGGATCCTTTTCTTAGCGTCTTTGTTTTAGTAAGGTAGATAGAACCATCCCTATGATATGCTTGAGGTAACTCTTGTCTCCTAGAAATGGGTTCCTTCTCCCCTGTAGCAATTTTGATGAATAAATCGTCTTTAGGCTGAAATACCCAATGTGGATTGTAATTGTGCGGCACTTCTCTAACACTAATTAAGCTATCCGCATCTGATCTATTAAATTTTTCAATTGCAGCCTTAAGTGTTTCATGGCTTCTAAAGGGAACAGTTGGTTGCAGAAGAAGTACAGCATCGAATGTATGGCCAAGATTTTCATAATAATCTAAAGCATTTTAGATAACAGGAAGTGTGGGTGAAACATCTGTACTCAAATTCTCAGGCCTCAAGAAAGGGGCAACTTTTAAATTCGTACTGTATTTATTTACTACATCCTGAATTTTAGTATCATTGGTGCTCACACATACGGTATGAATTAGATCATTACCAAGAGCTATATCCAACGTGTAATAGACTAACGGACGAAGGTTTAGTAGTCTGATATTCTTATTGGGCACACCCTTGCTGCCGCTTCTGGCAAGGATGACTGCTAATATTTTAGACATGATTTAACTTGAAAATTCTTGACATATTTGAGATAACATTGGCATGCTCCTCAAGATTACATGCTGGAAAAGAAATAGGAATTCCATGTTTTACTGAGTTTATGAAGAAGTTTAACTGTTCAAAAAGACCTTCTTTAAAAATTGAATTTTCCTTATTTATTTCTTTACTAAGCCCCGAAAATGAAAATGTTAATTCTGTTTTTTCCATTGGACTTATGATTGTCTGCAAATCTTTTCCGTTTAACATTATTGACCAGCCATTCAGGTTTCCTGAGCCTTCTGCGTAAGAAAAAGTAGTTGAAGATCCGTTGTTTCCAAGAATGATTGATTGTATAACTTGTTCTTGGCCATTGATACTTGAAGTGCTGAATACTAATTCTTTGATTCCTTTTGAAAAAAATGAAATTAGGTCAAATACATGAATAGTATTCATTAATGGCCAATAATCATACACATCGTTAGTGAATGATTTTCTTAATTTGTAGTAATTTGGATGGTCATTACCTGAGACAACAATCGATTTTAGTCCTCCAAAGAACTGTGTATCTAAGTAGGCTGATTGTATAACTTTATAAAATCTACGGTTAACAGCAACCATTATATTCACGCCTTTGGCTTTTGCTTGAATATTTAAGGCAGTGATGATTTCAGAATCGATTGACACTGGTTTTTCTACCAATACATGAAGGCCTAATTCTATACATTCACCTAATACCTTGGAAGTAACAAAATGACTTACAGCCACGATACATGCATGAGGCTTAGTCTTACTGCAAATTTCTTCTAAATTATTACCATAGACCGAGATAGAAAGTTCCTGTGCTAGCTTTTTAGCAGATTCAGTTGAGCGACTTACAACGCCTACTAATTCAGCATTCTTACATGCTTTTAGAGCTAGTCCATGATACAAGCCCATTTTACCTGCACCTATGATGATAAAACGAACTGTTGAATTATTCTCATCCATTATGCGAAGGAAAATTTCTTATTCTGGAGGTGACTGTCGAGAGGTAAAACCACTTTCTTACCACTATTGGTGTCTGATTCATGGGAGGCAACAACGGCTTCAATAGCTTTTGTACCGTCAAGAATGGTACAAGCAGGCATCTCTCCTTTCAAAAGTTTAGAAAGAGCTACTGTTAGGGCATTTTGCTTATCGATATTCCAAGGAAATGGCCTTGTCCATTCAATCGTGCTCACACTTCGAATGGATATAAGCTCATTTTCTATGTCTATTTCAATTCTTCCTTGGGTACCTAGGATGGATATGAGGTTCGGTTTTTTCGAAAGAGTATTAGACAAAAATATGTTCACTTGAATACCACTCTCTAACTGAATAATAAAATTACCCGTTGGATCATTGAATTGCGATCCTCTTATGTTTTCTTTTTGGACCTTATCAAACTGGGCTGAAACTTCAATTATCTCACTGTCAAATAAGAATCGAGAAAGATCAAATAAATGCGAGCCAATCATTGCAACACCCCCTTCGCCATATGGCATAAGACATAATTCTGGACGTCCTATTATGCCTGAGTGAATTAGATTTTTAAGAGCAATGAAGGAAGACATCCATCTTCTTGTGTGATCAATATAAATGAGGGTTTTGTTCTCTTTGGCCAAGGAATCTAATTTATAGCCGTCAGAAATACATGTTGTAATGGGTTTTTCCAAGAAAATCTTTTTTACACCTCGTTTTATAGCCTCACTGACTAAGTCAAAGTGCGAATCAGCCGTAGTAGCTATTACCAGAACGTCATTTGAGAAGTTAAAAGAGTTCTCCAAAATTTCTAGATTGTTACCTGATTTCACATCACCCAATTTAAATTGGGTTTGAACTCTCTTAAGTGTTTCCATATGAAAGTCAATCAGCCCCCCTAGCTTTAAGCCCTTTGAGCTTAGGATAGCTTTGATAAATTGTTGTCCCATTCTCCCACAACCAACAACCCAGATGGTTCCTTTCAAATGCGCTTCTTGTACTTCTATTTGTTTTTGAAACGACCTTAATGTTCTGTAATTCTTTAGCTTGTCAAGCCCTAGGCCAAATT
>CALCFH010000121.1 GCA_937900215.1 uncultured Cryomorphaceae bacterium | reverse complement strand
AGCGCTTATCTCGCTACTGAATTCATGCAATGAGGCAGTAGATCGCTGAGAATACTCGCTTAAAATTGAGCGGTGCAAGGAATGAGAGCGCACAGTTAGAGCGATACTGATAACCTCTAGAATTAAGAAGGAAAAAAGTAGGCGGTTCTTGTATAGAAACGCAATCAGTCTTCGCATCCTTTAGGGTCTTATCGCATCAAGAAGTTAAACTTCTCGAGATTTTTTAGTGCTATGCCTGTTCCACGAACCACTGCTCTCAAAGGATCTTCCGCAACATAAACAGGCAATTCTGTTTTAGTAGAAATACGTTGATCTAAACCTCTAAGCATACTTCCGCCTCCAGCCAAATAGATACCGCTATTGTAGATATCTGCAGCCAATTCGGGTGGAGTCATAGAAAGGGCTTCCATGATAGCATCTTCCACACGTGTGATAGACTTATCAAGAGCCTTCGCTATTTCTTTATAGGTAACAATAACTTGTTTGGGCTTTCCGGTGAGGAGATCTCTACCTTGAACGGCATAATCTTCTGGTGGGTTCTCCAACTCGTCGAGTGCAGAGCCAATTTCTATTTTGATCTGCTCGGCAGTGCGTTCGCCAATGAATAAGTTGTGGTGATTGCGCATATAAAACGCAATGTCATTGGTAAACACATCGCCGGCAACCTTTATGCTTTTGTCACAAACAATTCCGCCCAAGGCCAGAACTGCAATTTCAGTGGTACCTCCGCCAATATCAATGATCATATTTCCTTTTGGCTCCTGCACATCCACACCAATTCCAATCGCCGCCGCCATAGGTTCGTGAATGAGATAGACTTCTTTGGCGCCCGCGTGCTCAGCAGAATCGCGAACGGCTCTTTTCTCTACCTCTGTGATGCCAGAGGGAATGCAAATTACCATGCGCAGAGAAGGGGCAAGCCAACGATTTTTTAATCCAGGTATGTTTTTAATAAACTCCCTTATCATGTATTCGCTCGCGTTAAAGTCAGCAATTACACCATCTTTTAGTGGGCGGATGGTTTTAATGTTTTCGTGTGTTTTGCCATGCATTTGACGTGCCTCATGGCCCACAGCTATAATTCGGTTTGTGGAACGATCGATGGCCACAATAGAAGGTGCATCTACCACCACTTTGTCATTGTGTATGATCAGTGTGTTAGCCGTGCCTAAATCGATGGCGATGTCTTGGGTGAAAAAATCTAAGAAGCCCATTTTTTATTCTCTGAAATTCAATGTTTAAAGTGGCGATATCCTGTAAGAACCATTCGCATTCCGTTTAGATTGCAATAGTCTATCGATAAATTATCTTTGATAGACCCACCCGGTTGTATGATTGCGTCAATACCTTCTAGATGCGCAATTTCTACACAATCGGGAAAAGGGAAAAAAGCATCCGAAGCCATTACAGCTCCTTTTAGGTCAAATCCAAATTCTTTTGCTTTTGCAATAGCCTGTCTCAGTGCATCTACTCTAGATGTTTGTCCAGTTCCGCTGGCAAGCAATTGCTTATTTTTTACTAAAACAATGGTATTGCTTTTAGTATGCTTACAAATCTTTGAGGCAAAGAGTAAGTCTTCTATTTCGCGCGGATTGGGTTTATTCTCTGTAGAATACTTGAAGTCACTCTGGCTGTCTGTATGGCTGTCGTGATCTTGCTCTAAATACCCATTCAAAGCAGAACGCATATGTTTAGCGGTACGCGCAAACTCTTTGGTTTGCAGAATAACGCGGTTCTTTTTTGATTTCAGAATCTCCAGCGCCTCGGTGCTAAAACTGGGAGCCATTAAAACCTCAAAAAATAAGTCTTGAATTTTAGCCGCAGTCTTGGCATCCACTTCTTTGTTTGTGGCTAAAATGCCACCAAAGGCAGAAACAGGATCTGCTTGCAGGGCAGCATCCCAAGATTCTTCTACGGTATTTCTACTTGCAAGACCGCAGGCGTTGTTGTGCTTAATGACCGCAAAGGTGGTCTGGTCAAATTCTTTAAGCATCCACCAGGCGGCATCAATATCCAATAAGTTATTGTAGCTCAATGCCTTGCCATGAAGCTGTTCAAAAGCTTCGTTCAAATCGCCTACAAAACGTGCTTTTTGATGTGGATTCTCGCCGTAGCGAAGTGCACTTTCTCCGCTCATCCAACTATGGATGGCATTATCGTATTGAGAAGTAATGGCAAAGGCGCGTTTCGCCATGCCGGTTCGTTCACTTAATTGAGTAGAACCCTTATTTTCCTTTAGAATAGAAACTGTTTGGGAATACGAATCACGGTCGGGAACAATAAGCACATCTTTGTGATTCTTGGCAGCTGCGCGAATAAGCGATACTCCACCGATATCAATTTTTTCTATGATTTCTGAGTCACTACCTCCAGCCGCAACGGTTTCTTCAAAAGGATATAAATCCACCACCACTATGTCAATTTCTGGAATTTGGAAATCGGCTAATTCGCCTAAATCGTTTTGTTCTTCCCTTCGGGCCAGTATTCCACCAAAAACTTTTGGGTGAAGGGTTTTCACTCTTCCACCTAAAATACTAGGGTAGGAAGTTAAATCCTCTACCTTTTTCACAGGAATTCCTAAGTTTTCTATGTAGGAATGTGTTCCTCCAGTTGAAAATATTTCGATGTCGTACTCGCGTAAAGTGCGAACGAGCTCGTCAAGGCCTTCCTTTGAAAATACCGAGACCAAAGCAGTTCGTGCTCTTTTCAAGATGTCAAGATTAAAATTGGGAAAATTGAATAGCGCGAAGGTACTCAATTTAGCATCGAATCTCCCGATATAATTCTACTATCTTGGCATGGCAATTATCTACACATGTTTCTAATTATTCGACTGATTCTAGAGAGCTTCTCCTTTGCAATTCACGCATTGTCGGTCAATAAGTTACGCACTTTTTTAAGCTTACTGGGTATCTCCATTGGCATCTTTGCCATTATTGCCGTTTACACCATTGTAGATTCACTTGAGGCAAATATTCGCAATTCTGTACAGTCGCTTGGAGGGGATGTGATCTACGTTCAGAAATGGAGCTGGGGTGGCGGAGGTGAATACCCTTGGTGGAAATACCTTCAAAGACCTGAACCATCCTACGGTGATTATAGGGAGCTTGACGATAGGTTGGGCAGTGCAGAATCTATTGTTTTTGGAATGACCATGAGTGGAACGGCCAAACATGCGAACAATTCTGTTGAGCAAGTAGGCGTTCTGGGCGCTACGCACGATTACAATAAAATATGGGATTTTGACTTAGTTGAGGGCCGCTATTTTTCTGAAATCGAATCGAACTCAGGTCCGAATATTGCCATAATTGGAAGCGATATTGCAGAGGGATTGTTTCCTTCTTCGCCGGCAGAGGGTAAGAAATTCAGTGTCTTAGGAAAAAAGTTTACCGTGATTGGCGTTTTTGAAAGAGTTGGACAAGGATTGGTAGGCGGAAATATAGATGAACTGATATTGATTCCAGCCTCTGCTATGCGGAAAATGGTGAATCCAGATCGACTGAACGGCAATATGATCATGTGTAAGGCAAAACCATCGGTTGGAATGGATATCTTTAAAGATGAGCTGAGGGTTGCCATGCGCAGTATTCGCAGGCTTAAACCAAAAACCGACGACGACTTCTCGCTAAATGAAATTTCTTTGATTAGCAATCAATTGGATCAATTGTTTAAGATACTTGGAATGGTAGGAACCGTGATTGGTGGCTTTTCTATTTTGGTTGGAGGTTTCGGAATTGCCAATATTATGTTCGTAAGCGTGAGTGAAAGAAAGAATCAGATTGGAATCCAAAAGTCATTGGGCGCTAAGAATTACTTCATTCTATTGCAGTTCTTGTTTGAATCGGTTGTTCTTTCTCTTTTTGGGGGAATAATCGGACTGATATTCGTCGTGGTAGGAGTCTTGCTTGCCTCAGAATCACTTGATTTTGAATTCATCATTACTACAGGAAACGTGGTTACAGGAATTGTTATATCCGTAATAATAGGCTTGATAAGCGGAACAATACCGGCAGTAATGGCCTCTAAGTTGGATCCAGTAGAAGCCATTCGAAGCGGAATTTAGTCGGGCCAGATTTCGCCAATTTTTTCACATAGTGCTTCCAAAAAATGTTCGTCGGCTTGGCTAAAAGGGGATTTTGAATTGGAATCAATATCCAATTGAGCCACCAACTTCCCATTCGAATAGATGGGTACAACAATTTCCGATTGCACGCTGATACTACAGGCAATATAGTTGTCTTGGGCATGAACATCTTGTACAACAAAGGTTTCTCCGCTCACCGCCACTTGTCCGCAAATTCCCTTTCCATACGGAATACGCGTATGATCTGTAGGCGGACCAACATACGGACCCAATTCTAGAATTTGAGTTTGATCGTTCATAAAGTAAAATCCAACCCAATTGTAATGTGCAATTTCATTATTTAAAAGGATGGCTATGGATTCAAGTTTACTGTTAAAGTTGTCATCAGACTGAAGAATAGCTCGGGCTTTAGTGTCGGTTGATTCAAACATATATTCGATAGTTAGAAGGTGGAAATTAATTTGGGTAGCAGAATTAGAAGCCCAACCATTGCTGCTCCAAAGGAAATAAATAGTACGGCTCCTGCTGCAAGATCTTTAGCGAGTTTGATGTGGTAATCTTCATCCTTGGTAATTCTGTTGGCCAATGCCTCAATGGCCGTATTCATTCCCTCAGCTGCCAAAACAATTGCAATGCATAGGATAATGAGCGACCATTCGAGATAGTTTAACGGTAAATAAAAAGAAAGGCCTAATGTTATTAGGGCGGCTAATAAATGCACTTTTGCATTTCGTTCCGAAGTAAAAAGAATTTTCCATCCACTCAATGCGTATTTAAAACCAAGAAAAAATTTCATCATAACCTAACCTTTGTCAATCAAACTTCGTTAAAGAAACATCAAATAAACGCGCAAAACCGCATTGAGTTTATTCACTTCGCTCAGTGAATAAGTCTTCGCAAGATGTGAGGAGCGTAGATTAATAGATGGATATTTACAAAAATGGGAATGTTTTACCTTGCACTTCGGAAAAATCAAACCTAACTCTATGCGGATGAGAAAATTTTTATTGGTTTTAGTCAGCGTTTTCATGACCCAAATGGGTCTCCGAGCGCAAACCACATTTGATATTGTAAACTTTGCCACGCTGAATTTAGATGGCAATGTTACTTTGGAAATCTGCCCAGGAAGCAGCCATGACTTAACTTTTACAATTGCAACCGGACAGCTGAATTCCTTCGCCATTGCGCAGGTAAGAATAGTAGATTGTAATAATCCTGGTAATCCGATCAACGAAAGTGTTGTAGGAACTTTTAATAACACAGGCCCAGACATTGTTGCACCTTCCGCTCCAATAACCGTCACGGTTGATATTCCATCGCCCATTAGTACGTCTGATTATTGTTTTTACATCTTCGCTGCTCCCACAGCAGTTACCCCTCCACCAGTGGTTACAGACACCGTTGAGCGTTCTATACTTCCGAATCCGCGATCTATATTGGTGTTGGATACGGCCAGTGTTCGATTCGACAATGTTTTCTTAACAGATACAACAGCAATTTTGAAGAGTTTTGATCCTTTTACTGGTCCTATAGGAGGAGGTATTGATCTTATTCCTCCCTCAGCCACTCCAGTTCCGGATAAAAAGGATAGCACCATTAACTTTTGTAATGGAGACAGTTTGTATATCTGGAATCCAGATAGTCTAACAGCCAACGAACACATTTGGTTATTGAACGGCGCGCCTCTACCTGTGGCCTCTCCGAATGAAGGACATATATGGGTGTATCAATCGGGTTATTATTCACTAATGACTGAAAGAGCCAATACCTGTGAAGATTCTG